>CADDYU010000154.1 GCA_902810705.1 Methylococcaceae bacterium | reverse complement strand
TGTAGGCCGCGAGCGGCAGGTCGAGCAGTGATTGACGGGTCGCCCGGACCGCCGGCCATTCACTCTCCTTGTCGGGATTCTGTGCCTTGGCTGCAAAGCGCATTTCCTTAGTATGAAGCAGCGCAATAGCCTGGAGAAAATCAGTCGAAGCTACACCGGCCAGCATACCTTGAACTTGGCCTTCGGTTCGCCCATAGGCAGCAAGTCGTTTTTGGAAACCAAGCTGGTCGTCCAATTTGGCGGCTTTTTCGTCGCCTAACCAGTCATCCCGCAGCTTGTGCCCCTGGGCGGCATACATGGCGGTCAGCAGTTCGAAGGCATCCAGTGCTTTGCCGCCCGTGTTCACCTTCTCGAAGACGAGGCAGACGGCTTCGTGCGAAGTGTCCGCGCCGAGGGCGATCACAGGAACCTGGTACTCGGCAATATTCTTCAGCACCTCATTCTTGAACTCGAAGAAGATGCTAACTTGCTCGCTTTTCCCCTTTTCATTCCAGTATTGCCAAAACCCTTGTAGCCAAGCATCCGATGAGAAGGCTTGGTTTAACGGAAACATCAATTGCTCGTACTCTAACGCCGGCATCGAGAGATCGAGCTTGATGTCCTTATCGAAGTTCTCCCTAATCCGGCGGTCTTCGGGGACGACGAAAATCGCCGAGTCCCGGTCTGCGTCAGAACTCAGAGCCTTAAGTATGTTGATGTAGAACCAGCGCTTGACCAGCCGTTTCTTGGCGGTAATGGTCGTGACCACGTGCTTGCGCATGCAGCTCTGGTAGAGGGAGGTCATGCGCTGTTGCCCATCCAGCAGAAGTTGTTCGGGATGCGCCTCTTTGGCTGCTTCCGGCGCTCCCTCTATCGGTCGGTAAGCAAACATGACACCCGCGTCCATCTTGGACTTCAGGGTCATCAAAGCACCCATGGGGAAACCACGGGATGCCGAGGCAATCAGGCTCATGATGCGCTCCTCTTCCCACACCCAACTGCGCTGAAAGTCCGGCAGTTGCAACTTACCGGCTTCGCAATTGGTTAGGAGGGCCTGGAGCGAGGCGGGATTGGTTTGGAAGGTGGTCTTCGCCATTAGCTTGCTTTCTCCCGTATTGTTTCGGTGATTAGTTTTTCGAATTCGGCCCCGACCTTCTTCTCGAAGTCCGTTTCCATCCGGTACACGTCTCCAAATTCGGCGAAAGCCCAGCGGCCGTGGTGTTTGAGGTTGTTCACGCCGGGCACCCAGTAGGTCTCCATGGTTTCCTTCTTCACTTTGGCGTCCTCGCGCCGGTAGCCCTTGATTTCGACGATGAGGTTCAGAAGATCGCCTTCGCCGCGGCCGTCGTCCACCCGCACGATGAAGTCGGGGAGGTACCTTCGGACTTCGGAGCCGTAGCGGTAGGGCACTTCCAGCCCGAGGCCATGGTTCTTGACGTAAGCCTTGACGCGCGGGTGGGCCTCGGCGACGCGGCAGAATTCGGCTTCCCAGTCGCTGTCCAGGACGACCCAGTTGATGTGGCAGCGGTTGGCCGCCGTCTCCCAACGGGCAGGTTTAGAGGTATTGAAACTCACGTGCCGAGTCGAACCGGCGGGATTGTAAGAATCGAGCACCGCCTTGACGGGGCGGGTGCCGACGAAGGCGCGGGTGATGCCGGCGGTGATCCGCTCGGAGGCCATGTCGGCGAGTTCCCGATACATGAGCTGGGCCGGATGGGTGCCGCCTGTGCAGACGAGGCAGGTGTCCAGCCATTCCCTGGCGATGCGCTTCAGCTGGCCGAAGAGATGCAGCTTGGGTTCTTCGCCGGGATCGCGCCATTTGGTGTAGAGCAGGCGATGGGTGAGATGGAACAGCAGCGTGGACAAGCGGAGATCGCCGGTATGGACGAGATTGAGATCGACCGATTCGCCGATGATGCCGGCGTTTTGGGTGACCGAAGGCCCGACCAGGTCGGGCGTCAGCTCCAGCACGGAGTCCTCGTTGAACTCGGCGGCGAGGCGTTCCTCCGGCAGTTCCACCCGGTAGCCCTGAACGCGGGGAAACCGGATTTCCAGCGCGTCGCGGTCGGGCCGAACCGCCTTGACGTGAATGGTTTCGCGGGGTTTTTGCGGCGGCGCCACCACGGGCTTGGCGGTGAAGTCGAAGGGTATCCCCAGGACATCCGCGTATTCGACGTTGAACAGGTTGTCCTCGTTGAGATCGTAGGACTGGCGGCGGAGCGCGCGGCCGATGACCTGTTCGCACAGCAACTGGGTGCCAAAGGCGCGCACCCCGAGCACGTGCGTCACGGTGTTGGCGTCCCAGCCTTCGGTGAGCATCGACACGGACACCACGCAGCGGATGGATTCGCCGAGGCGCCCTTCCTTGCCGACCGTGTTCATCACCTCCCGCAGCAACTCCTGATCGCTGAGGTTTTCGGCTTTCCGGCGGTCGCCGGTGCGCTCGACGATTTCGCGGCGGAAGCGCTCGATCTCGTCGGCCGCCATCTTGTGAAAGTTGGGGTCCAGCGCGTCGCCGGATTCGAGCTGTTCGCTGTCGATCAGGAGAGTCCGGGGCCAGCCGAGCGGATCGCCGCGCTCGTCGAAATTGCGGAAGAGGGGCAGCCGGCCGTTTTCCAGGGTCGTCGAGCCGTCCTCGTTCTCGCGATGAAACCCCGAGACGTAGTCGTAGACCAGCTTGGAGGTGGCGGTATTGTTGCAGACCACGATGAAGCAGGGCGGCGCCTTGATCCCGCTCTCCTGCCAGAGCCGGAAGGTTTTCTCGTAGTGGCCATAGAGCGCTTCGAGCGCGGTCTGGAGTTCCACCGGAAGGCTGAGCGGATCGAGAGCCTTGCCCTTGCCGCGGCCTTTCTTGGGCATCTTCGAGCGGATGTGTTCCCAAAGGTTGCGGAACTTGGGGCTCTCATCGCCCGGGATATTGTCCGCCACCGGCACGCGCGGCAGTTTGACGATGCCGCATTCGATGGCGTCCATCAGCGAGAAATCGCTCATCGTCCAGGGGAACAACGTGCCTTCCGCATAGCCCGAGCCCCTCAGGAAGAAGGGCGTCGCCGACAGGTCGATGACACGGAGGAGGCCGAGCTTGCGCTGGACGATTTCGAGCCCCGAGATCCAGAGCCTCGCGGCCTCGTTATTCTTTTCGGCTTCCTTCCTCTCATCGCCCTTCAGGTCCTCGTCGTCGTGAATGGGCTTTTCCCGGTAGCAATGGTGCGCCTCGTCGTTGATCGCCAGGATATTTTTCAGTCCCATGAGCTCGGGGCACACCCGCTGGAGCATCTGCCCTTCGGTTTCCAGGGTATCGAGCTTTTCGCCCCGGCCTTGGAGCAGCGCGCGACCGCCCTTGGAGAGCTCCAGGCGCTCCCGGCGCCTGAAGGCGTGGTAGTTGGTGATGACGATCTTGGCGCGTTCGAGGCCGGCCCGCATGTCGGCCGGCACCAGTTCCCGGCCTTGATAGTAGCTGTCGGGATCGTTGGGCTGGAGCACCCGCAGCCGGTCGCGAATGGTGAGGCCCGGCGTCACGATCAGGAATCCGCGGGTGAACTTGGCGCCGTTGGGCCGGCGCACGGCATTAATCGTCTGCCAGGCGATCAGCATGGCCATGACGGTGGTCTTGCCGGCGCCGGTGGCGAGCTTGAGCGCGAGGCGCATCAATTCGGGATTGGCGTCACGGTTGGCGCTCGCCAGGTGGTCCAGGAACCTGGCGCCCGCCTTGCCAAGTTTGGGCGCCACTTCGATCAGCCAGATCGCGGTCTCGACCGCCTCGATCTGGCAAAAGAACGGCCGGATGCCGTTGAAGGAATGATGCCGCCAATGCTGGAGCAGACGGGCGGTTTCCGGCGTCACCAGCCAGTCGCCCGGGTTCGGCAATTGACGCCACTGGTCGACGTGGCGGCGCAACTCGTTGATGATCGGGGTGGGGTCGTACTGCTGGACTTCGGACGAAAGCCCCAAGCCTTCGTCGAAGACGAACGACTGTTGGTTGGTCGCGCTCTTGCGTTTTCTCGGTTTGGGAATCGGGGTAATGAACTCGGCGCGGCGGCGCGCTTCGATGATCTTCTGGGTCGGCTGGCCGTGATCGTCAAGCTCCCAATGCCGCGACGGGTATTCGTAAGGGGAGTTGAGGATGGGTTTCTCGAAGAACGGATCTTTCATCATGGTTTTTTGTAGCTCGCCGCGCTCATGGCCGAAATCCTCGTTCGGCCATCGATCTGCTGACGAGGGAGCTGCCGTGTCTATATTCATGGATTGAAGAATAGAAAAGGGAGCGAATTACGCCAGCCTCGAAGGGTTTCCTCCCGTGAATTTACATCGGGCGGCAGACGCCCGATCTCCGAGCTCGCCTGGATATTCCTTCCTTCCCGGCGTATTCCAAGGCTCCGGGAACCGCGATGCGGGCCAGGAAGCCTAAACGGGCGTGAGTGGAGCTTGTGAGCGCCACACGGCGGCTCACGGTTTTTTCTAAAAATTTCCTTCGCCTGCCGCGAAGGAGCCGCCTCCGCCGCCTTTTAGCCAATCGTCTTCCACAAGGAAATCATTCGCGATGCCCGCTCCCCTGACGATCATTCTGAACGCCCTGTCCGGCACCGACACCAAGAATGGGTTTCAACACCGCCTGACCGACTTGTTCGCGGGCAAGGGAGTCTCCGCCCAGATCATCGTCGCGGACAAGGGCGCGGACATCGCGCATTTGGCGAGGCGGGCCCTGGTCGAGAGGAAGGGACCCATCGTGGCGGGCGGCGGCGACGGGACCGTCAATGCGGTCGCCTCGGCGTTGGTCGACACCGAGCGGCCCATGGGCGTGCTGCCGGTGGGAACGCTCAATCACTTCGCCAAGGATTTGGGACTGCCGCTGAGTCTGGAGGATGCCGCCCAAACTCTCATCGACGGCGCGCCCGTCCCGGTCGACGTGGGCGAGGTGAACGGCCGAATCTTCCTCAACAATTCCAGCCTGGGGCTTTATCCCGTCATCGTCCACAAGCGGGAGCGCTTGCGGGAACGTCTGTCTTACCGCAAATGGCCGGCCTTCGTTTGGGCCGCGGCGAGCGCCTTCCGCCGCTATCCCTTCGTGGAGGCGCGCATCACTCTAAATGGCCAGGAGCTCGTGCGGCGCTCGCCGTTCATCTTCATCGGCAACAACGAATACTGCATCGAAGGCTTCGACATCGGCGCCCGAAAGCGCCTGGATGCCGGCGGGCTGTGGCTGTACGCCGTACACGACAAGGGACGCTGGGGACTCGTTGAGTTCGCGCTGCGCGCCCTGTTCGGCCGCTTGCGGGAGCGGCAGGACTTCGACCGGGAGGTCGCGAGGCAAATCCGCATCGAATCCCGGCGCAAGCGGCTGCCAGTCGCCACCGATGGCGAGATTCAGCTCATGCAGGCTCCACTGCTCTACCGAATTCGCCCCGGCGCCCTGCGGGTGCTGGCGCCACGTCCCGAGGCGAACGCTCCCGATGAGGGCCGGACGAGCGCCGGAGAACGGCGCTCGTCCGGCGAGGACGCGCCAAGCCTGGCCTCGGTTCACGGCCGGCGCCTTAAATCCTGATGCGTACCATCGTACATCTTTCCGATCTCCATTTCGGCCGGGTCGACGCCGGCCTGGTCGAGCCGCTGATCGAAACCGTGCGCGCCGCGCGGCCGCATGTCGTCGTGATATCCGGCGACTTGACCCAGCGGGCCAGGGCTTGGCAATTCAAGGAGGCCCGGACCTTTCTCGATGCCCTGCCAAAACCGCAGATCGTGGTGCCGGGCAATCACGACGTACCGCTTTACAATGTCTTCGCCCGTTTCCTGACTCCGCTGGAAAACTACCGGCGATATGTGTCGGCCGATCTCGAGCCCTTCTACCGGGACGAGGAAATCGCCGTGCTCGGCCTCAACACGGCGCGCTCCCTCACCTTCAAGAACGGCCGGATCAATCAGGAGCAGCTGCAAGTCATCCGCTCCAGGTTCAGCTTCAAAGAGCCCGGCGTCACCAAGATCCTCGCCACCCATCATCCCTTCGACCTCCCCAAAGGCCATGACGAGGACGATCTGGTGGGACGGGCGCGGACTGCCATGGAACGTCTCGCGGCTTGCCGGATCGACATTCTCCTCGCGGGCCATCTGCACGTGAGCCATTCGGGACACACCGCGGATCGCTACCGGATCGCCGGCTACAGCGCCTTGGTGGTGAGCGCCGGCACCGCCTTGTCCGAGCGCCGCCGGGGCGAGCAAAACTCGTTCAACCTGCTGCACATCGACTGGCCGAGAGCCACCGTAAGCCGCTGCGTCTGGAATCCGGATCAAAACCGGTTCGTCGAAGCTCAGAGCGAGATTTTCGCGCATGGCGCCGAAGGCTGGCGACAGGTCGCCGAACCGCCGAAGACAGAAGCGAGTTGAGTGGGCGAAAATAGGCGCCGGGAGCGCGGCGCCGGGAGTCAGCCGCGAACCGCCATCAGGCGCGCCGGGCCACAGGAAGCAGAAAGCGCCGCCTACCCATCCGCGGAGAGACGATCTTGCTCGAGCCGTTGCTTTGGTCCTTCATCCATCGGCCTTACGTCACCTTGTTCATGGTTTTCTTTTTGATCCTGTCCCATCTGGAGCAGGGCTGGCCGCGCACGGCGCTGTGGGTCTTGACCAGCTATGCGGTGGCGCTGGCCGCCGAATGGGGAAGCATCAACCACGGGATTCCTTTCGGCGCCTATGTCTATCATTACGAAGCGCTGCGCAACGATCTGGTGGTGCTGGGCGTTCCCTTCTTCGATACCCTGTCGTTTTCATTCCTGAGCTACGTCAGCTTTTCCTTTGCCCAGTTCTTCCTGTCCCCGCTCTGGATCAAAAGCTTCGACGTGCAACGCCTGACGCCGTCCGAGGTCCGCAACTCCCGTTCCTGCCTGGTGCTCGGCGCGTTTCTGATGACGGTGGTCGATCTCATCGTCGACCCGATCGCGAACCTCGGCAAGTACTGGTTTCTCGGGGACATTTATCACTATCCGGAACCGGGCGTCCATTTCGGCGTGACCTTCGCCAACTACGGCGGCTGGTTCATCGTCGCGGCGACCACGATTTTCCTCAACCAGCGGCTGGACGCCTGGTTGGCGGCGCGGGAACAAGGCCTGGACCCTAAGGGCCGGCCGGCCCGGTGGCGCTTTCAAGGACTTTTCGCGCCCTGTTTCTGGGCCGGCATCGTCCTATTCCAGCTCGGCGTGACCTGGTGGGTGGCGCTCAGTGGTCAGCCCGGCCTCGATGCGGCGCGGGTCAAGCTACAGGCGGTCACCGGCAGTTATATCCTGGCGCCGATCCTGGTCCTCGCGGCGATGCAAATCGCGAAGCCGTCCAACCGGGTCCAATCCGAAGGCATAGCGATTCCCGAGGCCGGCCTGCCCGGCGCCAGCCCCGAATTCGCCGGCCGACAGGGCGCGGCGGAGCGGCCGGCGGTCCGCTAGGACGCCCGCCCGTCGGCGTACAACTTCGCTTCCAGGGCTTGCTCGCGGTCATAGTCGCGCTGGCAATCGATGCAGCGCACCGCCTGCCGCTGGGCCGCCAGGCGCTCCCTGGGAATGGGAGCCCCGCAATCGCGGCAGATCACCGGCTCTTCTCCGCCATCCGGCGAGGGCGAGTCTTCGTCGGCGGCCGAATTCCTCACGCGGCGCAACGCCTCGGCGCGCTCGCATTCTTCCCGCTGCTGGGTCAGGTCGATCTCGTCCATCAGGCTACCCTCCTTGGGCAAAAAACCATCACGCCGGACGGCCGGAACTTTCCCCATTCTTACGATAACGCCGCCTCGCGCCGGATCGCTCGCCTGTTTGAGCGGGCGTCTCCAAGCGGTTTCCCCGGCCAGTACTTAATACTAACCGGTCGAATCGCCGCGGACGGGCGGCGAGGCGGCGTAGCGGGTGGGATCGGCGATGCCCGCCGCCTCGAAGCCGGCGGCGCGCAGCCGGCAGGCGTCGCAGACGCCGCAGCCGCGCCCCTCGCCATCGGCCGCGTAGCAGGACACCGTCAGCGCGTAATCGACGCCCAATTCGGCGCCCTTTCGGATGATTTCGGCCTTGGAGAGGTGGATCAACGGGGTGTGGATGCGCAGTTCGGCCCCTTCGACGGCGGCCTTGGTGGCGAGTCTGGCCAGGGTCTGGAAGGCCGCGATGTATTCCGGCCGGCAATCGGGATAGCCGGAATAATCGACCGCGTTGACTCCGATGAAGATGTCGGCGGCGTTCAGCACCTCCGCCCAGCCCAGAGCGAGGGCGAGGAACACGGTGTTGCGGGCCGGAACGTAGGTCACGGGGATGCCTTCCTGCGGCCGGTCCGGCACGGCGATGCCGGGATCGGTGAGGGCCGAGCCGCCGATGGCGTCGAGGCCGATGCGTATGGTCTTGTGGGTCTTGGCGCCCAAGGCTTCCGCCACCCGCCGCGCGGCGAGCAGTTCGGCCCCGTGGCGCTGGCCGTAGTCGAAGCTCAAGGCATGACACTCGTAGCCTTGCGCCTTGGCGATGGCGAGGACCGTGGCCGAGTCCAGACCGCCGGATAAGAGAACGACCGCTTTTTTCATCACACGCCGGGCCTCTCGCCCCAGAGAATCTTGTGAAGCTGCACCTGGAAGCGCACCGGCAGCCGGTCGCGCAGGATGGCCTCGGCCAGTTCCGTCGGGTCCTTTAGGCCCGCCGCCGGCGAAAACAGGACCTCGCAGCGTTCGGCGAGGCGCTGTTCCTTGAGCTTGGCCTTGGCCCAACGGTAGTCGGTCTCGTCCATGATGACGAATTTCACCTGGTCCTTGGCGTCGAGATAATCCAGATTCTCGTAGCGGTTCCTGGCTTCCTCCCCGGAGCCCGGGGTTTTCAGGTCCAGTACCTTGACGACCTTCGGGTTCACGCGGGAAACGTCCAGAGCGCCGCTGGTTTCGAGCGAGACTTCGTATCCCGCCCCCACCAAGGCGTCCAGAAGGACAAGACAACCGGGCTGGGCCAAAGGCTCGCCGCCGGTGACGCATACGTAACGGGGACTATAGCGACCCACTTCCTGCAGAATCTCCGCCACCGATTTCCTCTCGCCCCCGGTGAAGGCGTAAGCCGTGTCGCAATAGACGCAGCGCAAGGGGCAGCCCGTCAGGCGCACGAACACCGTGGGCCAGCCCACGGTCCTGGCTTCGCCCTGAAGCGAATAAAAGATCTCGGTGACGCGGAGACTGTTCACAAGGCTTAGTGCTTTTCCTGGCGCATCCGTTCCAATCGTTTCTCCGCCATCTTGGCGGCGCTGGTTCCGGGATAGCGCTTGACGACGTCGTTGAGCAAATCCTTGGCGGCGGCGTACTGGCCGTTTTCATACTCGATGAAGCCAAGCTTCAGATAAGCGTCCGCCACTTTGGCGCTCTTTGGAAACTCCTTGACCACTTTTTGGAAGTTATCGCGAGCGGCCGGAAAATCCCGGTTGACGTAATAGGCTTCCGCCAGCCAGTAATAGGCATTGTCGGTGAAATCGCCGCTCGGATAGGTCGCGACGAAGTTCTTGAACTCCTTGATCGCATCCGCGTATTTGGCTTCCTTGAGCAGATTGAAGGCCTTTTGGTAGGCCGCCTGGCGCACCGCCGGATCGACCGGCGGTGGCGCGGGAGGAGGAGCCGGCACCGCGCCCGGCGGCGGAGCCGCCGACCCCGCTTGCCCCTCTCCCGGAATCGGCGGTTGCGGCGCGGCTCCGGCCTCGGGCGCGGGTGTACCGGGCTTTGGCAAGCGCTGATCGAGATCGGTGTACATGTCGCGCTGCTGTTTTTGCGTCCTTTCGAGGTTATGGCTCAGTTCCTCCACCTGCCCGCGGAGCCTCAGCACCTCGGCTTGCAGCTTTTCAATGCGATTGGACATGTCGATCAAGGTGTTCCCGGACAACCGCTTCTCCAGCTTGGCGACCCGCTCCTCCAGGGTCGCCACGCCATAACTCGGTTCCTCGTAGGGTTGGGTGAATGGCTGCCCTGGTGAAACGGGGGCGTAAGCAAGTCCCAAGGCCATCAATCCGGCCGCAATGATTCTGCAATTCATGATCAATGACCCGGGTAGGAAATTTCCACCCGGCGGTTCTGCTGCCAGGAGGATTCGTCATGGCCCGGCGCGGAGGGCTTCTCCTCGCCGAAACTCACCACTTGGATTTGCCCGTCGCCCACGCCCTGCAATTGCATTACTCGCAGCACGGCCTTGGCCCGCTGCTCGCCCAGGGCGATGTTGTATTCCGGCGAACCGCGTTCGTCGGCATGGCCCTCCAGCACCGCGTTCTGCTCGGGGTGGGTCGCCAGATAATTGGCGTGGGCGGCGACCACCGGCTGGTATTCCGGCAAGACCTCGTAACTGTTGTACATGAAATAAATGACACGCTTCGCCAGTGGGC
>CADDYU010000153.1 GCA_902810705.1 Methylococcaceae bacterium | reverse complement strand
CCCGAACTTCCACGAAGCCGGCGCCTATTCGATCCGACGATGATCCCCGCGAATTCTCCACGGCCGCTGCGGTAGTGGGCTGCATATAAGTAGTTAATAAAACAGCAGTTACAAAAGTCAGCGCACGCAATTTTGTAAATGTTATAAATGTTATTTCTTAATTGTTTTTATTCGTAAAGGGGGTGTATTCTTACGCACGTCAAATCGTTTGGCGGATCACAGGCTGAACCCATTTTGGAGGCTGCAATGCGGACAGGAAAACGTGCTAAGGATATTCAATGCGCTCTGGTTGGAACGGTCCTTGCGATGTCGGGCGGCAGCGCTGCTCACGCGGCGTCTACGCTCACCTGGGATAACGGCGGCTTAACCCCAGCGACGCCGGCGGACGGAGGCAGCAGCACTTGGGATACCACCTCTACGGTCTGGAGCAATGGAACGACGGATGCTGCCTGGAATAACACGAACAACGACATAGCTGTTTTCGGCAACAACGGAACGCCTGGCACGGTTAAGCTAAATTCGCCCATCACCGCGGGCGGTGTCACCTTCAACGCCGTTAGTAGTAGCAGCTACACGATCAGCGGGAGCACAACCAACACGCTCACACTCGCGGGCACGACGCCTACCATTACCGCCAACGTGGCTGCAACGATCAGCGCTCCGATCGCCGGCAGCAGCGGACTCACCAAGGCCGGTGCAGGCGCGCTCACGCTCAGCGGGACGAGTACTTATGCCGGCGATACCTCCGTTACCGCGGGCACTTTGGCGGTCAATGGATCGATTCCATCAACGACGAACGTCAGCGTGAATTCCGGCGCTATCTTCGCTTTCAACAACGTCGGTCCAACGATTGCGTCGTTATCTGATGGCACGAGCGGCGGCGGAACGGTCAGAAACTATCAAACAAACGGCACGCTTGCCGTAACGGTTGGTTCAGGTTCATTTAGCGGCAAAATCATTGATGGCAGCAGCACCAGACCTACCGCCCTCACCAAATCCACCGCCGGCACGCTGACGCTATCAGGCGCGAACACCTATACGGGCCCGACGACGATCACCGGCGGCACACTGCAACTGGGCGCAGCGGATCGCATCGCCGACGCCAGCAACCTTGTGATGGACGGCGGCACATTCAACACGGCCGGTTTCAATGAAACCTTGGGAACACTGGGGATGTCCAATACCTCGAACATTGACTTAGGCGCGGGCAGCAGCATTCTGAAGCTGGCCTCGCTGGGCACGTCGGGCACGTTCGATACATCCAAGACGTTGAGCGTGCTCGACTGGAGCGGGTCGGCCGCCGGAACGGGGACAGACCAGTTCTTCATTGGCACATCGGCTTCGCTTACGCCAACCCAGTTGGCGGCGATTCAGTTCGTCAATCCGACCAACTATGCGGCCGGCACCTACTCGGCCACACAGTTGAACAGCGGTGAGATCGTCGCCGTCGTCCCTGAGCCCACCGGCGTTTCGATGATCGGCCTGGGCGTCGCCAGCACGTTGCTCAGGCGTCGGCGCGGCCTGTGCAGAGGCTAAAATGCGGTATCGAGTCTGTGTTTCACGCACGGCGGCGGCTTGAAGTTATGAATAGTCGGAGAGTCCTATGCGATTCAAATGCATGCGTGCATTCACACTCATTGAGTTGCTGGTTGTGATCGCGGTGATTGCCGTCTTGATCGCGGTACTTCTTCCGGCACTGAACAAGGCGCGAAGCGCCGCGCAGTCAGTGGTCTGCCAGAGCAACTTGCGGCAGGTTGGCCTGGGCTTGATCATGTACTGCGGGGACAACCACGGCTTTCTTCCCTGGGAGGTCTCATTGGACGGGGCCAGCACCCCGTGGCAGCGGACGATCTCGCCGTACTTGGGACAGACGCCGAATGCCACTGGAGGTTACCGGATTTCCGGGGCATTCTCCTGTCCGTCGGTCCCGCTTCTCAGCTCGACCCCGCGGTTCCACTACACCGGCAACGCGAGGGCGTTCTCCGACGCCTCGGTGTTGGCGACGAAGGGGCCGGGCGTACGGGCGACATGGGCCACTCCGCTCAAGGGCTACGAATCGCCCCCGGCGAAGCTTTTGTCACTGAAGGGCGCGACCGCGACCGGAATCGCATGGGACGGGCCACTGTTTCGGGTTTTCAACGTTGATGACTACCAGGCCAGTCCGACCCACGAAGGTTATCAGGACGACATGTCCATGCAGCAACCGGGGTACGGCTACATGGTGCGCGGCGCGAACTCACCGAGCGGCAACGCCCTTTGGAAGCACGGAAACGCCGCCCAGGTCGCCACCTTCAATTGGGACCCGGGTCCAGCGTACTACTTCAAGCAAGAGCCAGGCGCTATCGTGTCGCTCGTCGGCCTGCGTTACCGCCATCTGAACAATACGAGGTTGAACATGCTCTTTGCCGACAGCCATGTCGAATCTCGCCGCTGGGACATGATGAGCAAGGACGACCTGAGAGTGACGTTGAACGTCGGCCGGCAGCCTTGAAACACCTCCGGTGGAGCGTTAGCAGTTCAAGCCGACCCCTCCTGCTTGCCGAGCACCCACCAGCCGACCGCGTATGGGGGGCGGGCACGACGACATTGTCACGAGAGAACCATGCAATTCATTTTTTCGCATGTTCGGTTGGGTCGAACGCGACGGGCGCTTCTTCCCAGTTGCTTCGGATACTTGTTTGGGCTTTCCCTGGCCTGTTCCTTGTTTGGTCAGACCACTCCTATGCCGTCCTCATCCGACAGCGCTGTAATTCGGCGAGATACCGCCGGTCGTGAAATGCAACCTTTTAAAGTTAAAGTCGGAAACGAGCAATACAACTTCGCCCAACTGATCGCACTGAAGCCGAAAGACACCGACGGCGCCAGCGTCGAGGTTCTGGTTCAGTTCGATTTCAAACATGCCGCGCTTTTGAACAACCTGGACGAACTCGCCTTCGTCAAGTCCAGGATCGCGGCCGGCGAAGAACCGTGGGCGACCCAGTTTAGTCAAATGAAACAATCGCGGTACGCGAGCCCACATTACCTGGAAAAGATGGCCGTTCCGCCCGTGGTAATCTCCTGCGATTTTTCCGGAGCGAACGATCACGGCTCGATCCAGGAAATGCGTGACGCCGTGGCCGCCTACACCCAGACCTTGATGTGGTTTTTCACCGGCGACAGCACGTATGCACAAAATGCCGCCGGGATTCTTGATCTCTACGCCAAGACCGTCACCACTCACGAAGGAAAGAATTGGTACTTGGAAGCGGCGTGGGCCGGGAGCGTCTTTCCGCTGTCGGCCGAAATGCTGCGCGCCACGTATCCTGAGTGGGAGAATCATCGCGCCGTCGGGAAATGGTTCAACGACGTCCTGCTTCCGCCGATTCACAACCGGGTCGCGTTCGGAAACCGGGAGTTTGCCGGTGTCACAGCGTTGGTGGCGATCGGGGTTTACAACCAAGACACGGCAGCGTTCTACGAAGGGATCGACCACTGGATGAGCTACATCCCGGCGTACCACTACGTCGCCTCGGACGGCGCGGCGCCGGCGTTGCCAGACTTCTGGACGCCGGAGAACACGCCGTCGGATGCGTTCCTGTTGAAGCTTAATGAACCCACGTTTCCGAAGGACTGGACGTCGTGGATCGATCTTGCCAAGCAGAACTGGAATGAGAACAAACGACGTGGAAAGTTCGGAGATGACATCACGTACATGCGAAAGTCCGTCGCGCAGCGCGATCCGGGCATTGTTTGGGCGGGTTCTCCCGTCACCTACCTGCCCGGCTATACGGCGGAGACGGCGCGCGACCTCGGCCACGTCGAGCAGAGCTTCGCTTCCGAAGTCAACGCCGCCGAGATGGCCTGGCATCAGGGCGTCGATGTCTACGGCGCGCAGGCCGAACGATTGACGACGTTCATGGAGACGCACTCAAAGCTTCGCCTCGGTGAACCACCGCCCCCGTCAATGACCGCCAAGCTGGTACCGTACGGCCTCGTTCGGACGTGGGAAATTGCCTACAACCATTACGTCAATCGGTCGGGAATGCAGTTACCGAATACGCTCAAAGTCATCCAGATCCTTCGCCAGGGCGGAGTCGACGCCACCAAGCCGGTGCAGCCGAAAGAGGCGGGCAAAGACCCGGACAACCCGCGGTTGTGGAAATACCACGCCCCGATCCCCTCGCTGTTTGCATCGGACATCGGCGGAAGCGCCGGATGGCTCACAAACTGGGAAACGCTGACCCACGTGGAATTGGGGACCAAATAGCACTGCTGATGATACGGGATGCTGCTCGATGTCTACACTTGCACAATCACACACGTTGGTGAAGACAAAGCCTGTTGTGGCTCATGGCGGGATTGTGTTTGCGCTGGCGCCGAGGATCAAGCGTTTTTTCCAGGAAGCTTTCGATCCGCAGAAATCGTTTCCCGTTCCATGGCAGTGGTTGGAGGTGGAGTTGCTCGACCGCGATCAGTGGGAAGAATCGCTGTATCGTTTGCGGCCCGAGGTGCTGGTCACCGGCTGGGGCACGCCGGCGCTGCCGGAACGCTATGCGCTCACCGACGATTTACCGCTGCGTTACGTCTGCCATCTTGCGGGCGGAGTCAAGCCGCTCGTGCCCCGCCGGTTGATCGAGCGAGGCGTCCTCGTGTCGAACTGGGGCAATGCGATCAGTTATACGATCGCCGAGCACGCAATCCTGCTCGTCCTGTCGCTCTTGCGCAATCAACCGGCCTGGTCGGATTTCATCGACCGCTGGCATGACCACCGCCACACCTTTCCCTGCGAGGCGCTGCACACGCGCTCGCTGCGCGGCAAGCGAGTGGGCTTGCACGGATTCGGTGTGATTGCCAGGGAAATCGTGCAAATGCTTCGGCCGTTTCGCGTGGAGTTGTCGGCCTATTCCAGTGGGGTTTCAAAAAGCCTGTTCCATGAGCATGACGTAAGACAGGCGCGTGACCTTGAGGATTTGTTCGCCAACAACGATGTCATTATCGAATGCGAAGCGGTTAATTCGCATACCCGTGGCGTCGTGACCGAACGCGTCCTGCGGCTGTTGCCGAAACAAGCCATCTTTGTAAACGTCGGACGCGCCGCGGTCGTGGACGACGTGGCGCTGGAACGCCTGGTGCTGGAAGGCCGTCTGTTCGCCGGGCTGGACGTGCATCGGGAAGAACCCGTTCCCTGGCACGCACCTCTTTTGACAACTGATCGCGCGCTGCTTTCCCCTCACGTCGCCGGACCTACCGAAGACGCAATGCGGGTGCTGTGCGACTTCGCCATTGCGAACCTGCTTCGGTTCAGCCGGAGCCAGCCTATTGAGGGAATGGTCTCGCTCGACGTGTACGACCGCACCACTTGAACGCACGCCGGCGCGCTCGTCCCTTCCAGAGACGACATGTTCGACACTACCCTTCGATTCGGCAGTCAGCTATTCGTCAATCCCGAAGATACCGCCGAGACGATGCGAACCTGCGTCGCCGTCCTGGACCAAGCGGGATTCAAGCTGATCCGGCTCTTTCTGGCATGGGGCCAATTAGAACGGGAGCCGGGACGGTTCAACTGGAGTCCATTCCAGGAGATCTTTGACGAGGCACATTCGCGGCGGATGAAGATCGTCGGCACCCTCTTCTCCACGAGCCCGCCCGGCTGGATGAAGCTCGGGCGGGGCACGGACGGTGCCGTCGATCTGGACGAGCCCATTCTTGCGGCGAGCAGCGCCGAACACGTCCGGGCTGCCGTCGAACGATTCCGCGATCATCCGGCCTTGGATTCGTGGATTCTGTGGAACGAGCCGTCACGGTTCATTCCCACCGACAGCCCCCATGCGCTGAAGAACTTCCGCAAATTCATTGCGATGCGCCACGCCGGCGACGTCGCCGCGTACAACGCGGCGCAGGACGTCCCCATCGATTCGTTCGACCAGGCGCTGCCAGGCAACGTCGGGGTGGGACAGATCGCTTTCGTTTCGCATCGTCAGAAGGTCGAATGGATTAATTTCGCCGTACATGACCTTCAGGAAAAGCTCGGCGCGTTGGCGGGCACGGTACGGGTTCTGGACCCGGCGCATCCGATTCACGTGAATCCGCATCGGGTCAGTCAGTGTGTTGCACCGATGGGCCAATCGATCTGGCAGGAAACGACAAGCGTCGATTTCATAGGATGCTCGGCCCATCCGGCGTGGCACTCGGTGCGCTTTCCCCGTTCACGATACGGGGCCTCTGTCGCACTGTTTGCCGACCTGATGCGCAGTGCGACGCGCGCGAAAGACCAGTACTTCTGGGTCACCGAGCTACAGGGTGGGACGACGCTCCTCTCCGGATTCGAGCCGCTGGCGCCCGAGCCCGAAGAAGCGCGTTGTTGGCTTTGGGAATGTATCGGATCGGGCGCCAAGGCCGTCATCTACTGGTGCGCCCACGCCCGCACCGACGGCTACGAGGCCGGCGAATGGGACCTGCTGGATTTTCAGAATCGGCCTACTCGTCGCCTGGAGTTGATCGGCGACACGATCGCCAAAATCAAGCCGTCGCTGGCGACGCTCTCCAAAGTCAAGCCGCCCGTCCCCGACGTCGGGATCCTTATCTCCGAGGCGAGCTGCGTCCTGGACTTTGTCGAAGGGATCGGTGAAGACCCGACAAATGCACGGAACCAGCAGCGCGGAACCGACGCCATCGCCGGCGCGTATCTGATGGGCGCTGACCTGTCATTGGAAATGTCTTTCCACGAGCTAAACACGCTGCGCGATTTGTCCGTGGACGCACTCCCGCCAATCCTGATCGCGCCCAGTCTGACCGTCGTTGACGAGGCGATGATCGCCTATCTCGGAAAGGCCGTCCGGGGAGGACGAATTTTGATCGGCGACGGATTCTTCGCCTGGAAGAACCAGTTCGGCCGGCTGGCGCAGGAACTCTATCCCCTCGCGGACCGTCTCTGGGGTGCTGAGTGTGTCACCTACGAAGCGATAGATAACGATGTGTCGTTTCGGACAGCGGGTGACCGGTCACAGCGTGGATGGTTTGTCCGACCGATGCTTCAGCCCACCACGGCCGATCCGACCGGCTTCTGGCCCGACGGTGTTGCGGCCATGACGCGTCATGCGATCGTTAAGGGCACCGCCTGTCGCATCGGCACGGCGTTGTTCCAGCGCTATTTCGTCGACGCCGACGCGCAGTCCCTGGTGTTATTTCAGCAGTTGATTGCGGACCATCTGTTTCCCCGCGTTCGGCTCGAAAACGCTGGCGCGGCGCTGCGTTTGCGTCGCCTGCGAGGTGAAGCGAGCGAAATCGGCGTGCTGATCAATTCCAGTGACGATTCCCCAAACGCACGTCTTGTTGCGCCCAGCGGCCGGGTTGCCTCGTTGCCCGTTCCGCCGCGCGACGCAATCCTTGTCGACCTCGACACGCTGTCGCTGCTCCCTCTGGATCACTGATATGCCGCCGATAGTACCTGCTCGCGTCATCATCGACCCTCGGGGGTTTCTCGGCGACGGTAACGCGAAATCTCAGCATCCCGCCGACCGCGGAACCTGGGTATGGTGCCCCGGAAAGTCCTCGGTCGAGACGGCCTTTCTGCGGTTTCGCCTGGCTATTTCACTGAGCGAGCGCGTGACGCCGCTGGTTCACGTGACGGCCGACCAGCGCTTCCAGCTCCGTTGTGACGGTCAGGACGTGACGTTCGGTCCGGACCGATCCGACCTGGAGCATTGGACGGTCCAGACCGTGCAACTCGATCTTGCCGCGGGCAAGCATGAGATCGAAGTGCTGGCGTGGTGGATCGCCGATCCGCTCGGCAAAGATGCCGCGGCCATTCCCGATCCCGCGGAACAGCCCGTAACGCCGCCGATGGCACAGGTCACGTGGCGCGGCGGGTTCCTGCTTTATGCCGAAGGGGTTCCGCCGGCGATGCTCGACACCGGATCGGCTGCGTGGGTCGTCTATGATCTCACCGACGCGGTCAAGATGCAGCGGCCGCAGATTCCGCACTACAACGATGTCGGTCCTTGGTTCGCCTTCGGGCTGGACGAGTGGCAACATAACGACGGCAAACCTGTCGCGAGCATATTGGGCCCGCTGGTCGAGAACGGCTTCGGCGTCCGCCGCCCGGGCTGGCGTCTCTATCCGGCCGAACTACCCGAACAACGCCGTGAACGCTGGACGGGCGGCAGAATACGGATCGCTCGCCCGGACTGGGACGACCGCCCCTTTTCGGAAGAGGAAACGCGGTCACACCCCGTCGCGGACTGGGAAAAGCTACTCACGGCAAACGAACCGCTGACGATTCCCCCTCACGGCGAACGCACCGTGCTGTGGGATTTTGAAGACTATGTCTGCGGCTATCCCTCTACAGAATTTGCCGGCGGTGCAGGCGCCGTCATCGAGTGGAACTGGGCCGAAGCGCCATACCAGGAGGCCGACGTCACGAAGGTGACCGGCGCTTCGTCCAAGGGACACCGCGGCCAGATTGAAGGAAAAGTGTTCGTCGGCATCGCCGATCGATGGCTGGTCGGCCGGACGCCGTGTGCGTCGACGCCAGCGCTCTGGTGGCGTGCCGGACGATACGTGCGCCTGCGCTTCAAGGCAAACGACGCTCCGTTGACGATCACGCGACTGAGCGTCATCACCACGGGCTATCCATTGCATTGGACGGGAAAGTGGCATTCGTCGGATCAATCCTGGGACCGCCTGATGCCACTCTTCCAGCGCGCGTTCGAGTGCTCCGCGCACGAAACCTGGACCGACACGCCTTATTACGAGCAGATGTGCTACGTCGGCGACAACATCATGCACGCCGTGTCCAACTATGCGTGGAGCCGCGACGACCGGCCGAGCCGGCGGTCCGTCCGGCTGTTCGAATGGAGCCGGCGTTGTTCCGGGCTGGTCGCCGAACGCTATCCGTCACGGGTTCGACAGGAAAGCGCGACGTATTCGTTGCTTTGGCCGATGATGGTGCGCGACTACGCCTGGTGGCGCGACGACTCGGCATTCATCCGCGAGATGCTGCCGGGCGTCCGCAGCGTGCTGGCGGAGTTCGATGGTCTTGCCGGCGCGGACGGGGTGCTCCATCACGTTCCGGGCTGGCCCTTCGTCGACTGGGTGCCCGAGTGGAGCGCGGCGCCGGGATGGCACGGCTACGATCCGGCCGTCGACGCGGGTGATTCGAGCATCATCAACCTTCACTGGGTGCTCGCGCTCCTCGCCGCCGCCCAAATCGAACAGGCCTGCGGCGATCCGGGGCTGATGCATTACTACCGCGGGCGGGCGCAGACCGTATTCGACCGCGTCATTCATCGTTACTGGGATCCCGCGCGAAATGTGATGCGCGACGGGCGAGTCTCCGACGCCGCCAGCGAACACGCGCAGGTCTTCGCCTTGCTCACCGGATTGATGAACGAGCCGAAGACCGCCGCCTGCCTCGCTGCTTTGCGCGGCAATCGGCTCACCGGGGTCACGATTTCCTTCTCGTTTTACCTTCTGGATGTTCTGTACCGGCACGGGCAGGAGGACGAGTTTTGGCGGCGCCTGGCGTTTTGGCGAGGGCTTCCCGACGGGGGTTTTAAGTCGACCCCCGAAGGCCCCGAGCCCGGCCGCAGCGACGCCCATGCATGGGGCGCTCATCCCGCCTGGCACACGCTTGCGAGCATTGCCGGCGTGCGACCGGCTTCTCCCGGTTTCACCGCCGTGCGGATTGCGCCTATGCCCGGGGTGTTGACGTTCTTCAACGCGTCGGTGGTTCATCCGCGCGGGACGGTGGACCTGTCGTTTCGCCGTGAAACCACCGCGGCCTCTGTTGCGCGGTTTGCAATACGGTTGCCAGAAGGTATAGCCGGAACCTTAGTCTATGGCGGGATCGAGCGAGAATTGCTTCCTGGCGAAAATCGGCACGAGTTTACGTGAGTGATGAACATGAGAAACACAAAGGGCTTGTTCGGAATCGATTGGGAAACGTACTGGCCGCAATTGCCGGGCTTGAAGTAGCGGTTGGTCGGGTATCTCGATTACGTCTAGGCGAAGCTGGCCCGGCCGGGAATCGAGGTGGTCAAGTTGGGATGGATCGACGCTCCTCCCAAGGCGAAAGAGCCAGCGCGGCTTTGACGAAGAGTTCGACTGGTGTCGCGTCACCCCTACTTTGAGAGGGCTTTGAGCCCTTCGACGAGCGTGTCGAAGGGCTTTTTCGTTGTGGGGCCGAGGCTCACGCCTTTGCGCGGAAGTTCAGTGCGACGAAGTTTGGCAGTGGCGTGACTTCGATCGCCGTGTGGGAACACGAGGCCCGCGAACAACTGCGGCTGCGAATATCTTTTGCCGGCTAAACTTGCCGGAGAGACAGGCGATCGCGGTCGGCGGGGCGCTAGTGGCTCATTGCAGCTGAATCGTCGGGTATAGCTTCCTGAGCTTCACGCGAGCGTCGTCGGAGGTGAACTGCCAGTCGACCTTCAGGACCGCGGTGTTGCGTTCGCGTTCCCATG
>CADDYU010000152.1 GCA_902810705.1 Methylococcaceae bacterium | reverse complement strand
GTTCGGGAGCACCGAACCGACCCCTCGAGGAGCCGAAATCGCCCTTTTAATTGCAAACGGCGCCTCAGGGAGCGCCGGGGCCATCCTTCCGAAACAAGGATGGCCCCTTCCGCCCGTAAATCTCACATCACAGGAGTATTGTCATGAAAACCCGCTTATCGATCGCCACCTTGTTCGGATTCGCCGCGTTCGCCTCGCTCGCGGCCGCGGAAGAAAAGGAGTTGACCGCCAAGCAGGTCCCGCAAGCGGTTCAAGAAGCCTTTCAGAAGGCTCACCCCGCTGCCAAGCACGTCGAATATTCGGAGGAGGCTCGAGAAGGAAAGACCGCCTATGAAATCGAGTTCAAGGACCAGGGCAAAGAGCTCGAAGCCGTATACAGCGCCGATGGCGCGCTGATCGAAACCGGCGAGGAGATCAAAATCAGCGAACTGCCCGAAGCGGTGGTCAAGGCCGTCAAGAAGGACCATCCCCACGCCGTTCTGAAGGAAGCCGAAAAGCTTCTCCAGCCGGACGGCTCGCTGCGGGGCTATGAGATCGAAGTGGTCGCCGGCAAGCAAAAGCTGGAGCTGGAGTTCGATCCCAACGGAACGCTCATCAACACGGAAGTCGAGCACGAGGGAAAAAGCTAAGCCGTCTAGCGCATCAATCTTCCGAAAGCGTCGCCCATAAAGATCCGAAAGCGTCGCCCATAAAGATAAAGCCCGGCTAAACCCGGGCTTTATCGGCTCAAGCTAAGGAAAAGAGCGTTTAACCGTCCAGGACGATCCGCATGGAAAGATCGATGGCCCGGACATGCTTGGTCAGCGCGCCGACCGAGATGTAATCCACGCCCGTTTCAGCGATTTGCCGAAGGCTG
Source organism: Methylococcaceae bacterium (assembly GCA_902810705.1). Classification (GTDB taxonomy): domain Bacteria; phylum Pseudomonadota; class Gammaproteobacteria; order Methylococcales; family Methylococcaceae; genus CADDYU01. The sequence goes on along the minus strand of CADDYU010000152.1, from coordinate 9,587 downwards.
TTGAAGGTAACGTTGCCCGAGACTTCGAGTTTGGCGCGGCCCTGGGTCAGAGCCACGGCCTTTCGCATCAGATCTAAGGGGAAATCGTCGAGGAGGACACGCTCGGCGCCGGCAGTCAGCGCTTCTTGCAGCTCGTCCAGGGTTTCCGCCTCGACTTCGACGGGGACACCTGCCCCCGAAGCTTTCGCGGCGCTGACGGCGTTCGCGATGGAGCCCGCGGCGAGGATGTGATTTTCCTTGATGAGGATGCCGTCGTACAAGCCCAGCCGATGATTATGGCAACCGCCGCAGCGGACCGCGTATTTCTGGGCCAGGCGGAGACCCGGCAAGGTCTTGCGGGTATCCAGCACCTTGGCGCCGGTGCCTGCCACAGCCTTGGCATAGGCGCGCGCCACGGTCGCAGTCCCGGACAGGGTTTGCAGCAGGTTGAGGGCCGTGCGTTCACCGGTGAGCAGCGCCCGCGCCGGCCCGCGGAGATGGCATAACTCGGTGTCCGGTTCAGCCTCGGCACCTTCTTCCACCCGCCAGGCGATGGCGACCGAGGCATCCAGCCGCTCGAACACGGCGGAGAACCATTCCCTGCCGCACAGCACCATCGGCTCGCGGGTGACGACGGTGGCGGAGGCGATGGCCGCCACCGGGACGATGGCTGCCGTGAGATCGCCCGAACCGACATCTTCCGCCAGAAAACGCTCGATTTCGCCGATTTCCGGCCGCTCGCCTTTTCGATCTTCCATGATTAACGCCCGAGCCCCTGGCTTTCAAGCACCTCGCGGAGGTGCTCGACCCGCCGCCGATTGACGCCCAGATCCCAGTAGCCGACCCGCGCAGCCGAACGCACGTGCAGCTGTTTGTTCTCGGGATCGAGTTGAAATTCCACATCGTCCACGAAGCGGAACACCCGGCTGGTCGCCTCGGCGTGAAGGTAGCCTTGGTCCTTCCGCTCCTCCACGATGCGGAGGTGCGGTTCCGCCGCCAAGGCTCTCTTGAGAATTTCCCAGGCCTCATCCGGCCCGACTTTCACGGGAATCGGCGCTACCAGGTGATCAGAATCCGTGGCCCGGCTGGACACGCAATTGGGGCTCGACGGACAGTCCGAAATTCGGGAAAGCTCCATGGCGATTGCCTCCTTGCTCAACACTCCCAGCAGGATTAAGGGTAGGAGCCTACTTGTGGCTCTTGGCCTTGGACTCATGACGGGCTGCGCTCTTGGACGAACCTTTGGAACCTTTGGTGGACTTGGCTGCCGCCTTGGCCGGAGTTCCGGTAGAGGGCGAGATCCCGAGCGCCTTGACCTCCGCCGTGTAGGTGGCCCGCTCGTTGGGCGACATGGCGATCAGACCGATGGGTTTTAGATAACCCTTTTCACCCCAGGTTTGCTCGCTGGCGAAATCCGCGATGTATTCCTTGAGTCCTGGCGTTCCGGCGATATTCGCCGTTTTGATGTAAAGGTACAGCGGCCGTGAGCCCACATAGGTCTTATTGGCGATGGTCTCGTACGTGGGTTCCACGCCGTCGATGGGAATGGCGCGAAGGCGATCGGCATGCTCGCTGAGCAGCTTGTAATTGAGAATCGCGACCTTGGTGGGGGAGTCGGTCAAACGCGGCACGTGATCCTCGTCGTTTTCCCGACCTTCGATGTAAGCGCCATCCTCCCGAATGCTCCGGCACTTCCTCAGCATGTCGGGCGCGGGCTCGCTCTTGCCATCTGTCGTCCAAGGGCGACCCTTGCATTCCAATTCGGAAATGAGATCTAAAAGTGTGTCATAGGTGCCCGAGGCCACGGGCGGGCCGTAGATCTCGATAGGGGTGTCGGGCAGGGCCGGGTTGATGTCCTTCCAGGTCTTGTACGGGTTGGCCACCAATTTTCCACTGAGGTCCGCAACCCACTTGGTCAAAGCCAGCCGAACTTCCTTACGGGTTAAAGCGAGCGGCGGCGCCTTTTTGGATTGCGCGAGTACCAAGCCGTCGTAGCCGATTTTCAATTCAAGCACATCGCCGACGCCATTCTTTCGGCATTCCTCACGCTCCTTCGGCTTCATGGGACGCGACGTGTTAACGATGTCGGGCGATTCGGCCCCCAAACCTTCGCAGAACAATTTGATGCCGCCCCCGGTACCGGTCGATTGCAACAAAGGCGTCTGAAATTTCTTGGTTTTGGAGAGCCGCTCCCCAACGGCCTTGGCAAACGGAACGACAGTGGATGAACCGACAATGGCGATATAGCCTCGATGAAAATCCGCCGTCGCCGAGGTCGAAAACAGCCCGGCGCTGAAGAGCGCCGTGAAACCGATGATGTTTCTTCGCATGGTACTTCTATCGTTGGAAATTAAGCGCCTCAAAGGCGCGACGCGGAAATTCTAAACCAGCTGAAAGTCTGTCGCGATTGCGATTTTTTAGTTTGACAGATTTCAAAAACGGCAAACCCGCCGTAAGGCGGGTTTGCTTGGACCTTGCAATAACCTACTGAGTGAGCGTCTAGGGCTTTAATCACCCATCCAGCGCAGCTCGACTCGCCGGTTCTTGGCCCGTCCTTCTTCGGTGCTGTTATCGGCGATCGGATATTCGACGCCATAACCTTTGGCGAAGAGCTTGTTGGTCACGCCCTTGGCTTTCAGATAACGGGCGACCGATTCGGAACGCCGCTGAGACAGTCTCAGGTTGTAGAGCTTTTTGTTGGGATGGCCCTCGTCGCTGGCGTAGCCGGCCACCTCGATATCCCTCTTCTCGGGGAAGGCCAACAACTGCTCGACGACGCCGTCCAGAATATCCTTGGCGGCCGGGGTCAGCTCGGCGGAATCATACTTGAAATTGACGCCGCGGAGTTCCAGCACGATGGGGCAGCCTTGATCATCAATCTTGGTGGCTTTCACGGTGCCGGGGCACTTATCGTCGCAATCGTTCACGCCGTCGTGATCGCTGTCGCGGCTGGCGCATTCGTCTTGGGGTGCGGGCGCCGGGGCCTCGGCCACGGGCTGCGGCTTTTCGCCGAAAGGAATGACAAAGCCGAGATTCACGACCAGATCGTTCAGAACGTCATTGGAGCTGGAAACGCCCGCCGCGTTGGGCAAGGTCTCCGCCGTGTTGCCGCGGTAGCGAACATCGCCGCGCAGCAGGAAGTTGTCATGCAGTTCGTAGGTGGCGCCAACGCCCGCCTCGAAAATAAAAGAGCTTTGCTGTCTGCCGGTACCGAAATCGGTGCGCGAGCTAGTGTTCATGCCACCGACGCCCAAGACCGCATAAGGCGAAAAGGCATCGCGGAAGAAGTAGTACTGCACGTCGACGGTGCCCCCCGTCAGGTCGGTATGACCACCCACGCCGGGAATTTCATTTCCGTAGTTCTGCCAGAAGCCCCTTAGTTCAACGTTGAAGTATTCGTTGATGATCTTACCGATCGCCATGCCGGCGCCCCACCCATCGAAGCCTTTCGTATCGCCACCTGGATGTAGGTAGCTTCCGAAAGGCGCCACATAGAACCGGTCATCCAAGAACGTCTCGTCCGCTTGGGCGGCGCCAACGGTCATCGTCCCTGCGAGACCTAAGGCGAGTAGAATTCTTTTTGACATGTCAGTCTCCTTGTAGACTAATGCACAACAACAATTGAGATATCCGCAACAGGCTCAATAGTAGCGGCTGACGTGTGACCCTGCAACCACATTCGACAACTTTTTTGGCATCCTGTGCCAAAAATAGCTGAGCTGGGAGAGGAGATGACTGCGATCCTGAGATCGCTTTTTTAGGCGTGGATTTCGTGGGCGATGGGGCGTTCGGTTCGAACCACCCGCTTCGCCGGAAAGCAACAACTGAAACAACTGCCCTTGCCCGGCACGCTCGCGATCTTGAGCTCTGCCCCATGCCGGACCAAGACATGCTTGACGATGGCCAATCCGAGGCCGGAACCACTCTTGCTGCCTTCGACATCCACGCGGTAGAACCGCTCCGTAAGGCGAGGCAAATGCTCCGGAGCGATACCGGGACCCGTGTCCTCGACATCCAGCCGGGCTCTCTGGCCCTCATCGCTCCAGCGGACCGTTACCCAGGCACTCGGCGGGCTGTACTTCATGGCGTTGACCACCAGATTGGAGAACGCGCTACGCAACTCCTGCTCGCTCCCCAAAAGATCCGCGTCGCTCTCGATCTGCAAGTCCAAGGTGGGATGCTTATCCGATAGCAGCTGGGCCTCCTCGCACACCAGGGTCAGCAAGGCTGGAACATTCACCCGGTTTTGCGTCAGCTGGCGAGTCGCGGATTCCAGGCGCGTCAAGGACAAGAGGCCATCGACCAGGCTTTGCATGCGGGCCGTTTGCTCGGCCATCCGCTGGAACACCTTTTCGTAAGCCTCCGGCACCGCGTCGGCGGCATCGCTCAGGGTTTCCAGATAGCCTTTCAACACGGTGAGCGGGGTCCGGAGTTCATGGGACACGTTGGCGACGAAATCGGTGCGGACCCGCTCCATGAAGCGCAACTGAGTCACGTCCTGAGCGACCAGAAGACGCAAGTCCTCGCCATAGGGCACGATGCGGATTTCCAGCTGCACATTTTCCGCAGCCGGCGATGGGATGCCGACCGTCGTCTGATAATCGGCGTGGCGGAGGTAATGGGTAAATTTAGGATAGCGCAGCAAATTGCCGATCTTCTGGCCGATGTCGCAACGCCTCAGCCCCAGCAGGCGGCCGGCGGCTTCGTTAAACCAGTCGATCTGATCCCGCGGCCCCAGCACCACCGTGGCGTCCGGCAGGGCGGCGGTGGCGGTGCGAAAACGTTCCAGCATACGGATCAGCTGCTTTTTGCGCCGCTTGTTGCGCCGCCGCAGCCGGAAGATGAGGTAATAAATCTCTTCCCACATGCCGTCGCCCCGGGGAAGCTCGTTGGCACGCCCGCCGCGCAGCCAAATTATCAATCGATGGGCGTAGAACAGGTGGCGCGCCAAGTAGGCCGCGAGACATAACCAAAGGACGAGGGCCGGCTGGTTGAACAGTTTTCCGAAGAAGGCGCCGAACAGGAGCGCCAGAAAGATGAACGAGAGCTCAGACCGCCAAGGGCTCAGCATCGACTCAAGTCAAGTTTGCTCGGAGAATCGGTAACCGAAACCACGCACCGTTTGAATCAGATCCTCCCGGCCATGCTCGGATAAGATCTTCCGCAAGCGGCGGATATGCACGTCGACGGTGCGCTCCTCGATAAAGGAACTGCGTCCCCAGACCTGGTCGAGCAGCTGGCTTCGGCTATAGACCTTGTCCGGATGGGTCAAGAAGAACTCCAGCAGGCGATATTCCGTGGGGCTTAGAGCGACCGGATTATCCGCAATGATGACGCGGTGCTCGTCGGGAAACAGGACGATTCCCCCGAACTCGATGCGGCCGGATTTCCCGAGCTTGCCGCTCCGCCGCAACACCGCCCGGATGCGGGCGATCAGCTCGCGCGGCGAAAAGGGCTTGCTGACATAGTCGTCGGCCCCCACGTCCAGCCCTCGAATCTTGTCTTCCTCCTCGCCCCGAGCAGTCACCATGATGATGGGAATCTCGCCGTATTCCTTGTCCTTCTTGAGGCGCCGCGCCCACTCGACGCCGCTCAAGCCCGGCAGCATCCAGTCCAGCACAATCAGATCGGGCATGTGCTCGGTCATAAGCGACTGGGCCCGCTGCGTGTCCGGCGCGGCTTGAACCGAAAATTCAGCCTGTTCCAGCACCATGCCCAGCATTTCGCGGATGGCATCCTCGTCCTCGACGACAAGTACGTTAATGGCGGTCATTCTCGAAGCTCGCTCTGTAAGAGAACAACTCAATGTACGTGGCGATTATGATGATTTCGTTACAACACCGCGGAGAGAACGAGCCTCCATTTCATCCACAAGCCATTCCTTCTAAAAGGTTTTTAAACCCTCGGGATTGCGGAGCTGGAACAAGCTGAGGGCCGCCAAGAGGGCAAAGCACATTAGCACCCAGGTCGGCATGCTCAGGCCGAGCAGGGTCCAGTCGACTTTCGCGCAATCGCCGCTGCCGGTCACCATCGCCCTGAGGGTATCGGACAAAGAAAAGTATTGAAACATATACGACAACCCAGGACCGCAGGCGGGTACTTTGTCGGCCGGCAAATGCTGAATCCACACGTGACGCGCGGCAATGCCAGCACCGATCACCGCCATGACAAACCCGAGCAGGGCATAGCCACGGATGCCCGATCGTCCCGGGTTGTGCAGCGCGGCCGCTAACATGACCAAACCGACCACGGCCACCATGATGCGCTGGGAAACGCACAGGGGGCAGGGATCGAGCCCCTCCACGAACTGGAAGTAAAGTGCCGCGAGCAGCAGACCGGCGCAGAATAAAAAGCCGAGTAGGAAATAAGTCCTTGGACTGAAATTCAACATAGATCGAAACGGAAAGGAAAGAATAGCCTCCGCGGTTGCGGGCAGCCGATGTGGGGAAACGGATTGCTCAATCTTCGAGCCGGAATCCCACTTTCAACACCACCTGAAAATGGGCGAGCTTGCCATCGGCGATTTGGCCGCGGGTTTCGACCACCTCAAACCAGTCCAAATGGCTCAAGGTCTTCGAAGCCTTCTCGATGGCGTTGCGGATAGCCTCGTCCGTGCTGTTGGGCGAGGTTCCGACGATTTCGACGACTTTGTACACGCGATGCGGCATGATTCGACTCCTTGAAAGTTTAAAATAAGGCCATTTTAGCTCCGGTTAGCGGCCGGCAGCCGCATTTTCTCCACGTTTACAACCAGTCCTTTGCCTTCTTCCGTACCTGCTCATAAAACGCATCCATGACCTCGACGAACGATTCGTCCCGGGTCCAAAACGGCGGATAATCGCCGCCCTTGCGAATCAGGATGCCTGAGACGGCGGCCGGCTGGGACGGCTCGACGCTTGGCGGCAGGCGCTTTCCGCCGCGCCAGAAATCCCGAGGCGGCGCAGCCTCGGGCAGAGCGATAAGTTCCGGACGAAAAAAGAACGACTCGGCCGAGCGGAGTTCGCTCGGCTCCTCGGTAAGCGCCGAAGCCAGGGCCGCACCCAAAGGTGTCGCCTTGAGCCGCTGGATCAGTTCCGCGCGGGGCAGTCCGCGCAGCTCGAACAGCAGAAATGGATCCTGGTCGAGCCGCGCCGCCAGAAGGTAATAGAGCCCTGCGACGTGCTTGCAGGGATTCTCGCCATCCGGGCACGTGCAGCAGGTTTTGAGCTCTTTCCAGCTATGCGGCAGAAGACCAAAGCCGAGTTCCGCGAGAGGCTTCTCGATCTCGTCCGGCATTTCGTTGAACAGCAGCCGGGACACGAAACCCGCCTTCTCGCCGATATGCCGAATCGCCTCGTCCCAGGCGGCCTCGGGAATGGTCGCGAAGTCGATGCGGGTTTCATAGACCGGCTCTTCGTAGATGCCGTAATAGGGACTGATCCGGCCCCGGATACGCGCCTCGATCCGGTTGCCCCGCAGCTCCCAATGGGTGATGCGATGGCCGCCCACATATTGCCGCCCGCGGGCCATCCGCCCCGGCTCGGTGAAGGATTCCAGCACCTCGATGAAGCGCCGGCCCCACCAGGTCTTGCCGATTTTTTTCATGCCGCGCCCCCGATTCCCGGCCCGGAGTCAGCGGCCCCAGCGCAAGGCCGGCGTGTGCACGGGCGCATCCCAATGGCGGCGGAGTTCCTCGTCCAGAAGACAAACGGTCAGGGAAGCGCCGGCCATGTCGAGCGAGGTGGTGTAATTGCCCACCAGAGAGCGGCTGATGGTCAAGCCCTGACGGTGCAGCAGCCGCGCCGCCGAATTGTAAAGCAGGTACAGTTCCATGAGCGGCGTGCCACCAAAACCGTTGACCAGCAGCAAGACCTCGCTGCCGCGGGCCGGCTTCAAGTCGTCGAGAATGGCCGCGACCAAATCGGCGACGATGGCGTCGGCCGGGCGCACTGGCTCGCGGCGGCGGCCCGGCTCGCCGTGGATCCCGACCCCCATTTCCAATTCGTTCTCGCCGAGGTCAAAGGTCGGGCGGCCGACCGCCGGCACGGTGCAACTCGTCAACGCCACGCCCATGGAAGCCGTGCGGCGGTTGACCCTGTCCCCCAGCGCTTTGCAGGCGGCGAGATCGGCCCCGGTCTCGGCCAGACTGCCCACCATCCTTTCGACGATCACGGTGCCGGCGACGCCGCGCCGTCCGGCGGTATGGGTTGAATTCTCCACCGCCACGTCGTCGCTGACGAGGACGGTCTCGTTCGGGAAAGGCAGCAGTTCGGCGGCCATCTGAAAGTTCATGACGTCGCCGGCGTAATTCTTGACGATGAACAGGACGCCCCGGCCGGCCTCCATGGCTTCCGCCGCCGCCAGCATCTGGTCGGGCGTGGGCGAGGTGAACACCTGGCCGGGACAAGCGGCGTCCAGCATTCCGTAGCCGACGAAACCGCCGTGCAAGGGCTCGTGCCCGGAGCCGCCGCCGGAAATGACCGCCACCTTGTCTTGGGTCTTTTGACTGCGGCGCAGGTAATTGGGATCGAGATGCAGCCTGACCAGATCGGAATGCGCGGCCGCGAAGCCCGCGAGGCTCTCGGCCAGAAGATCATCGACGGCATTGATGAATTTTTTCATGGCTAGTCTCTATTGCCGCAATAGCCGCATTATGCGCCCTTTCCTGAGCGAGGGCCTATGCGGAGGAAACTCAAAGGGCGCCTTGCCTCTAGATGCCTAGTGCAGCGCCAGGTCGCACACGGTCTGAATGACGAGCTGACAGGTTTTGGCGCCGGGATCGATGTGCCCCACGGCGCGTTCCCCAAGGAAGGCCGCGCGGCCCTTGGTGGCGATCATGTCGCGGGTGGACAGCATGCCCGCTTCGGCCACGCGCTTGAGTTCATTGAGCAGAGCGGCGCCTTCGACACCTTCCGCCGCGAGGCGGGTGAAGGCCTGGGAGACCGGAATCAGCACGTCCAACAAGGTCTTCTCCCCGATATCGGCCTTGCCCCGGCTCTTGACGGCTTCGACTCCGGCGGCGAAAGCGGCGGCCTTATCGGGCAGGGTAGCGGTGCCCCGCTCCTTGACCGTTTTCGCTAGGGCGAGAAAAAAGCTGGCCAGGAGCGGCCCGGACGCGCCGCCGACGGTGGAGAGCAATTTCATGCCGATCCGTTGCAGCACCATATCCGGCGGGAGGTCGGCCAGCTCGTCCCGCATTTCGGCGATGGCTCTGCTGCCGCGCTTGATATTAATAAAATGATCGCCGTCGCCGATCTCCCGATCCAGCGATTCGATCTCGGATTCGTGGGCCAGAATAGCGTGATTGACGGCCTGGACGGCCTGCAGGATGAATTCGGTTTTCATGGGAATGACGCGATCGGCGGCCAAGAATTGGGGTTGATTATGACCAACAACCTATCATGAATCACTAGCCGCCGTGTCCTACTCCAATACTGCCATTCGATTCAGGGAAATGAGCGCCTTGAAGGTTTCGTTGTCCAGCCGGGCCAGCCAGGATTCGTCATTGCCGACGATGAGGGAAGCCACCTGTTTCTTTTCCTCGATGAGCCGATCGATGCGTTCCTCCAGGGTGCCCAAGGTCACGAACTTGTGCACGAACACGTTCTTTTTCTGCCCGATACGGAAGG
>CADDYU010000151.1 GCA_902810705.1 Methylococcaceae bacterium | reverse complement strand
ATTCCGATCCCGGCGCCACGCTGACCCTCACCGCGCCCATGCTGCCGGCCTGGCTAACCTTGACGCCCACCGGAAACGGCACGGCGACCCTGAGCGGGACGCCGGGCAGTGCCGACGTGGGCACGCACAGCGTGCTGCTTCGGGTGATCGACGGCACGAACAGCGTCGACCAAGGCTTCACCATCGCCGTGGATAACGTCAACGACGTCCCCGATTTCAGGATCGGGCCGGATCAGACGGTTCTCGAGGATGCCGGGCCGCAAACCGTCACTTCATGGGCGACGGGCATCGTCGCGGGGCCGCCCAACGAGGCCAGCCAGACGCTCACTTTCCTGGTCACCGGCAACACCAATCCCGCGCTCTTCGCGGCCGGTCCCGCGGTGACCCCGGATGGCGCTTGACCTATACGCCCGCTCCCAACGCCAACGGCAGCGCTACGATCACCTTGGCCCTCCAGGACAACGGCGGCACTGCCAACGGGGGGCGCGACACTACCGATCCACGGAGCTTCGTCATCACCGTGAACCCAGTCAACGACGCGCCGAGCTTCGCCAAAGGCGCGGATCAGACCGTCAATGAGGACGCCGGACCTCAAACCGTTGCCTGGGCCACGGCGCTGTCGGCGGGACCGGCCGATGAGGCGGGCCAGGCTTTAACTTTCCTGGTCACGGGCAACACCAATCCGGGCCTTTTCTCGGCGGGACCCATCGTCTCCTCCGCCGGGGTATTGAGCTACACCCCGGCGCCCAACGTCTCGGGCAGCGCCACCATCACTTTGGCGCTCCAGGATAACGGCGGCACCGCCAACGGAGGACAAGACACCTCGGCGCCGCAAAGCTTCACCATTACGGTAAACCCGGGCAACGATCCGCCGGTCATCACCTCGAACGGTGGCGCCGCCGCCTCGCTCAGCGTCGCGGAAAATGCCACGGCCATAACCACCGTGACCTCGGCGGATATCGATGGCGGCCCACCCGTCTATTCCATCGCCGGCGGCGCCGATGCCGCCAGGTTCGCCATCAACGCCTCGACGGGCGCGCTGGCATTCGTCGCCCCGCCGAACTTCGAGGCTCCCACCGACGCGGGCGCCGACAATGTCTACGAAGTCGTGGCGCAGGTCTCCGACGGGAACGGCGGCATCGGCACCCAGGCCATCAGCGTCACCGTCGCGAACGCCAACGAGCCTCCGATGGCACGTAATGACTCATACAGTATGGATAACTGCGTGCAGACCACTCTTGATATACCAGCCCCCGGAGTACTCGACAACGATCAGGATCCCGATGCAGGTGATGTGATTACAGCGGTATCGGAAACGAACGTTACGAACAGAGGTGGCGTGTTGAACCCGAATGCCGACGGCGGTTTCACCTATGCTCCGGGCGATTTCGTCGGAGTTGATAGTTTTACCTATAACGCCAGAGACAGAGAGGGTTTGAACAGCGATCCGGCAACGGTCATTATCAACGTGACGAGTACTGCTTGTCCCTCTGGCCCTGATTAGTAAGGTGTGGAAAAAATGATCTTTGATAAGGTTCAAGGGGGCATTATGGAACTTACTTTTCATTATGGGAAACTGCAGGAGCTAACCCTCGGTGTAGTTATTTTCGGAATATTGGCGTTAAACGCTCCACTGGCCCTCGCGCTCAATGCCAATGGTCCCTTGCTGGATATTCTCGTCGACGCCTCGTCGGGCGAACTCGGCAGCGGCGAAGCGCAAACCGTACTCGCGAGACTCAATCAGTTCGATCTCTCTGCGTATTCCCTGCAATTCAACGACGGCAGCCGCCTGAGTCTCAATCTTAGCCCCGGGGCGCTGAATAGGGCGTTATTGGCGCGTGAAGAGACCGGTGTGGATTTGTCCGCTATTCGAGGGCCGGGCGGCACCCTGACTTTCGGAACCGAGGACATCACCTGCGGCAATCTCGTGCCGACTTTCGAAGCCAACGCCTTGCTAGCGGTCGAGAACTGCATCGGAACCCAGTCCTTCGAGCAGTCGGCTAATGCGTCCGCAGCGGCGGCCTTGGCCCAGATCAATACCATCGATCTCCTTATCAACCGTCCCACCACTCAGATGATGATCGATATCCGCCGCTTCGTGAGCCGGAAGTCGGGTAACCCATCGGATCAAGAGCAAGGCGGCGGCGCGTCCGCGGACGATTACCCCTTGGCTGGGCCTTGGGGCTTCTATTTCCAGGGCGGCGGCAGTTTCGCCAACGTGAATGGGTCGCCGGGGCGCACGGGGTTCAATTTGAACAATCAACTCGCCACGGGAGGCGTCGATTACCGCTTCTCGGACGCGGTCGTGACGGGCTTCCTGTTCAATTTCACGGGTTCAAGCACCGCGCTTGACCGCAATGCGGGGCAGTTGGACGCCGATATTTACCGGTTCATGCCCTTCTTGAACATCACGCCGTTCGAGAATGCCTATGTCGATATCGTGGCCGGCTACAGTTATCACACCTATTCGTCGAATCGCAGTTCGCGCGATCTGCGGGCGAGCGCCGATTATTCCGCCGACCAGGCGATCGCCGCCATCAACCTGGGTTATACCTATCCGATCGGAGCGCTCGACATCACGCCCTTCGCGGGCGGTAGTTACATTTATACGGATGTCGGCGGTTATGCCGAGCAGGGCCAGGGAAACCTGCTGAGAGTGGATGGCCGCCGGGTTTCATCCTGGACCAGCAGCTTGGGGCTTCAATTGGCCTACGCGTACAGCGCTCCCTTCGGCGTGCTGCAGCCCAATCTCCGGCTCGAATGGGTGCATGAGTTCGCCAACGACCGCCGTGGGGTGAGCGTCTTCGTCCCCGCGCAAAGCCTGGTGGTCACCTTGCCCACCGCCGAGCCAATCAGAGATTGGGGGAATGTCGCGGCGGGCGTGCAAACCATCCTTCCGAACGGCATCATGGGCTTCGTGAATTATCAAGCGCAAGTCATGTCGAGCGGCGAGAACCACATGGTCGAAGGCGGCGTTCGCCTGGAGTTTTAGAAGCTCAATTCGGTTGGGGCTGGCGTGTCTATGGGGTTTGTCGCAGCAGTCTTTGTTGCCGCCAGCCCGGCGCGCGGACTTCGAACAAGCAAGCTTCCGAATGTAGCAAAGCCAACTCCAACGCGGCGGCGGTACGCTGGCGCTGATAGCCTTCGAGCAGAATCTTTCGGCACTGCGCTTCCGTGATGGGAGCCCCTGAGAGATAACGCGTTCCGCGCTGAAAGCGGTGCTTGTGCGCTTCCCACCAGGTATGTATTTTTTTCGGATCGGGCCAGGGCAAGTCTTCGTCGGCGTCCAAGGCCACGTTCTCGTCCTCCGGGTTTTCGTTCGGTCCCGACTCGAAGCCTTCCGGCCGCTCGCCCTCCAGATCCTCGTAGGCGATGTCCACTCCGCTGATCAGACTGAAAGATTCACCCGCCACTCTAGCCAATTCAGGGGTTTCCATGCGCTTGATCAGCCAAGGCACGTATAAAGGATCGCCGACCAGGCTGGCGCCGATCACCACGTCACGTTGCCGTTCCGGATACTGGGCGAGCCCTTTCAGCCAAGAATTTGAGGCTTCGGGCCGCATGACCCGTAGGGCCATCGGCAAGGCGCGCTCACTGAACGGCGATCCGGTCGTGACAAACGCTTTCAAAACCTCCAGCGCCTCGCCGCGATCGCCCAACAGCACCGCGGACCAGGACGCCCAGAAGCGGCAGGCGATATCCTCGGCGCCAAGCTGGTTCCGAATCGCGTAAATCAGATCCTGGCGTTTCAACTCACCCGCAGCGCGGAGGGCCCTAGCCTGTAATTGGAAAGGAACCTTGTCGATGCGCAACAGGTTGTCCAGGATGGCTCCGGGAGTGACCCGATGCACCGCGCAGGCCGCGATGCCGACGTACCGACGCAGGCTCGAATGCGAACTCAGCCATTGCCTCACGCGGCCTGAGAGCCGTTGCGGTTCAACCCAGCCCAGGGCGGACACGAGACCGGCCACCGAGTCCGGAGACTGTTCCGCGACCGCGATGACCTCTTCGAGCTTGCCCATATCCCGATTCTCCAGGGCCAAGACGGCGGCCGCAAACACTTCGCCCGCTTCTCCGAATCGGAGTCCCTCTTCGCAAAACCGCCACCCCTCGGCCCCCGCGATACGGAGCCCGTCCAGGTGAGCCTCCACACGCCCGTCCAATTTCGCGAGATCTTTCAGCTTGTAATGGGGTGCATGTACGGCATGGCGCCGAAGTATCCATAGAAAGGCGGCTTCCTCAGCGTGTTGTTCGATAATGGCGGGGATGACAGCGGGATTCACCGGAGTATTATTCTTTAGAGATTCTCAATATGGCCGCTCAGCTGAAGCATCTACGGCTGGAGCCGCCTATAACCTTTCGAGTATTCGTTAAAAGACTTGGCTTTCCTTGATCATTTGCGTCGCAAGTTGAAACACGGAGCCTAGTGAGCATGAGGACCTGGTCCGAATTTCTCTAAGGCGCGCGAAACCGGTCCTTATTCTTGCGGCGCTCACCATTCCTGGCGCCATGCGCCGCTCTTGGGTTGACACGCCTTCTAATCGCTACTTATCGAGATCCCAAGCAAAAGCCTCACCACCCCCTGGCGGTAAGGCTTCTGGCCGCTTTCTGAATTTAGACTAGCGGAAGTAAAATTATAAATTGGATGATTCTTCCTATCGTACGATAGCCTTTTCCCTATAACTCTGCTTCCTATAACTCTGTCAGAGGATTATAGGACGGTTTCAATCAGTGAGCAGTGCGATTAAGATGATAATCGGAATCGGCACGCCCAATAACCAGAGTAAAATAGAACGCATGGTATGCCTCCATTATTGCAATGACCTTTATATATAAGTACAAGAACCGGAAATCGGGATAATCTTAATCGAGGACACGATCCCGTTGCCGGCCTCCAATAGTCGCGGCGTAGGTCGCGCTGAACGCCCCTATCAGGAGAGCCAGAAACGTCCACAAGGACACGTGCGCCGCTGCTTTGCGAGCCTTATCGGCCGCCTCCCGAGCTTGGACCGCGGTGTTTTTTGCCTGATCAAGTACTTCGGAGACACGCCTTTCGGCATCCGGTTGACTAAGCCCCGTTCTTGCCGATACAAGTTGGGCCAAGTAGGTTCGATCGGCGGCTGAAACCTCCTCCTGCCGAAGGGCTTTGGCGATAATACGTCCGACCTCCGCGCGCATCGACTCCTCGTTTCCAGCCGGACTGGGGCGATCCGAGCGGAACAGGGTATCCACTAAATAGTCGCTTGGATTAAGGTTTTGGCCAACGTTTTGATTGTTTGCGTTGGCCAACGCGGCTCCCCCGGCGGTGGATAGAGCGGTCGTGCCCAATTGCGCCGCACCGCCCGCCAAGGAAGCGGCCGCGGAGGTCAAAAAAGCCGCCGTGACCACCACACTCACGGCCCAAACCAGAAAACCATGCGCGGTATCCCGAAAAAACACCTCGTCGGTGTGAACATGGACCCATTTGGTGCGCAGTCGGCCTGCCAGGTAGCCGCCCATGGCCGAAGCGATGATCTGGATGAGGATCAGCCAAACAATGGAGGCCGCGCCGATCGTCGAGGCGGATGCGCCCGCGTTCGACCACGGCGAAACGGACGATAAACCGAGACCGGTGCCTAAGGCGAGCAGGACCAGTGATAAGGCAGCCGCCACGAAAGCCCCGCCTATCACGGCCGACCAAGACACACCCGACGAGTAGGCTTCGTTTTTGCCTGAATCGTGAATAGAACTGGCTGGAGGGTAAGCGGACGAAGAAGGGTAGTGTTCCATGGGAGTTTTCCTTTTTTATATTTTGATTTGAACAATTAAATGTTTCTCTCCACGCAATTTTAGAATCACTTTTGGTCCGAGCGGTTCCGTAGCGCTTTTTTCTGTCCATAAGCCGCCTTCAAGCTTCCACGCTTTGGCAATAAGGCCCTATGGGGCTGGGGCGCC
Source organism: Methylococcaceae bacterium (assembly GCA_902810705.1). GTDB lineage: Bacteria > Pseudomonadota > Gammaproteobacteria > Methylococcales > Methylococcaceae > CADDYU01. The sequence continues at coordinate 4,643 of CADDYU010000151.1, read as the reverse complement.
TAAAACCCTCGCTTGCATCGGGAGGCTGCCAGGTAATGCGTGCTCTTCTTCGAGAGGTGGATGCATTGCTGAAACTCAACTCTTCGCTTCATCGAGACAGCCGTGCTGAATAACTCAGCCCGCGGCCGGCGAGCGCGGCAGGTAAATTTTGGGAAACTCGTGATGCAGGCCGCCCGATAGAGGGTCGATCCTCACAGCCGCGATATTCCTGAATGTCTCGGCTTTATCCTAAAGAGCCTTGATAAAGGCGGATACGGCTTTTATGGCAGAGAAACCACCGGCTGATCCTAAGGCGAACTGGCCGGTCTTTTCCTGACGTTAACTCGGTGGCTGATGTTTATTTCCCCGATAGCGCTCCTCGAGGTATCGCCTTACTTGGAGCATAGGGAGGGCTACCACGGCAGCCATCGGAAAGTGGTCGATAACTTAAGTGGAATGGTTATTGATCCGGGTAAAAGCCCAATCCGGGCTTGGAATCACCAGACGAAGAGGTCTTCGCGAGTAAGGGATGATTGATGCGGCGTCTCTCAGCTGTCTCCGGGATAGGGCGAAATTGGCCCAGAAGCCGCAGCTTGCGTTGAGTTAACGAGGCCACGCGGATCTGAATAGAGTTGAAGACCCCGGAGTCCGAACCGTCCCACACATCAAGTCCCTTGTTAAGCGCTGCAGGGCGGGTTTTAGTTTGAGCCGTCTTGTGCGTGAGGCTGCGGAAATCTGTTTTGTTGCTTCTTATTAATGATGAATCGAACCCGGTGCCGCGGGAGCAACGATTGCCGGCGCCGTTTTCTCAATGATCGTGCGATCGTCGAGCTTTAGCAGGCTGATACCCTGATCTACGACATACCGGCACTCCGCCCGGTTTACCGCGCCAACATTGTTCCAGACCAGCGAGACATAGGTCATGTTGTCACTGTTGGACTCGGACGGCGTGTAAGGGTGAACTCCGGTTTCTTTCCGAATTTCCTCCGTGCATTTGCCGAGTGCCAGTTTGTTAAGCAAGCTGGAAGTTTGTAGGAGTGCTCCCTGTACTTTCTCTTGCGGGGTCTCGCGAGTGGTGGCGACGATGATGAATCCCACAATCACTACAATGGCGAACCCGACGGCCGCCTTTACGGCTTGTGATTCCATATTTCCATGCTTTCATTAAGGTTGTAAAGGCGGGCGGGACTATAACAGAGAAGCTCTAGCCACTCCAGCGTTTTATCCCCCTTATCTACACAGAATGTCGGTGCGACATAGTGTCTCAATACCACAGAAATTCCTCAGCATTGAAGCAGATAGTATTAAAATTAGCCAAATAAGAAAGTAAATTGTTCAGCAAGAGGCCGAATGAACCGGCTATGAAACGCCAAGTTGCCCACGAAGTAAATGATCGGGCTGCACTTATTGAAGGCGATACAGGTCTATATCCAGAACTTGACGAGAGAAGCATTCAGAAAGAGTCGAGCCGAATCTTGCGACATGAATGAGGAATCCTGGGGAATACCGATTGGCGCGAGACCTTCAACGTAGTGCTTAGATTCGCTCCAAAAACGTCAGACAACCACCAAGGTATTGGTTTTACGCTAGCGGCGTAGTGATTATTTGCGAGTCCGCCTTGCCGTGGCAAATCTCTAAATAATGAGAACGGGGTGCCCCATTGATCCTAAGTTTGGGGAAGTTGGGCGATGTGAACTCTTGATATCCAAAAAATATTGAGAAGATCAATATGCCGTATCTGAGGTGGGCCGCTTTGCTCTTGACGCTGTTTAATGGGGGATGCTCGACGATTCGGGAGACTCAACCGCCCCGCACGGCGACTGAGCAATTGCTGATTTCCGCGGCCGCGGACCGCGCTGCCGGCGAGTTGCGGCTACCTCTGGCGCCGCATACGAAGGTTTATGTGGACGCTACCAACTTTGGCGACAATTTTGACGTTAAGTATGCGCTGGGAGCCATACGGGCGGGCTTGCTGCGGCAAGGCTTATGCCTTGTAAGCAAGGAGGAGGCAGATACCGTGCTGGAAATCCGTTCGGGCGCGCTTTCCGTCAACCAAACGGCGCAACTTTGGTTAGGCGTGCCCAGTTTTAAGTTTCCCGTGCCTTTCTTCGGAGCCGTTACCATTCCCGAGATTCCTTTGCTGAAGAATGAGCTTCAGGAAGGTATCGCGAAGTTCGCGGTCGCGGCCTACGGGGCTAAGGATGGAACGCTGCGCAAGTTGATTGGACCTGTATACGGTATCTCGAGGGTACAGAAATATGTGGTGCTGTCCGTACCTTGGACGAAGAGCGATATTCTACCGGCCGGATTCGATGACCAAGTCATGGTCAAGTAATCTCAACGGCATTGCGCCGGATAATTTAAAAAGCCGGGAATTATGCACAGCTTTTGTAAGCCCTCAACATAAGGGTTTCCAGTCAAGAAAAATCCGAGAGTGAATGCCAGTAGCAAAGCTTAAATCATGATTCACTAAGGGGTAGTTTCTAAATCTTGATCATGGGCCGATTTTCGATCGGCTTTCCACGAAGCTCGATGGGTAGGGATTCTGTATCATTTCCACCATGTTATCCACAGAAGCGCGCCTAAGGATTGGCGAAGATTGGCTCAGCGTTCCGCCCAAGATTGATCGCGCCGGCACGGCTCAGGGCTAGGTCGAAGCTTCTGCTGCCCTCGATCCAATCGGGCGGACCTGGAGCCTTTGCCCTACTTCACCAGCAGCAGCGGCACGTCGGTGAGATGAATGAGCTTGGCCGCCACGGAGCCCATGAGCAATGAGACGATGGAGCTTCGACCGCGGGTGCCTAGGATGATTTCATCGCAGCTTTTTTCCCGTGCGTACTCGACGATGACCTTCGCTGGCTCGCCGATCCCGATGTGGAACTGGTAGCCTATTCCTGCGTCATCCAGCCGCCGCCGCGCCGCCTCCAAGTCCTTGACGCCTTCATCGTGATGAAAATCGCGGATTTGACCGGCATCGACGAATCGGCCCACATCGCCGGGCAATGGCGACTGGACATTGAGCAAATGGGCTTCCACCGGTTCCTTGAACCAGGCGATCCTCTTTATCAGATAATCAACGGCTCGGAGCGAGCTTTCAGAACCGTCCACGGGAACCAGAAGTCTTACCATGCGTGCTCTTCCTTGTGGTCTAGTGTGAACCGGCCTTGCTGGATTTTGGCTGCTCGTCTTGACTGGCGAGATCCACGACCGTTTGCCGTAGCTTGCGCCTGGCGAGACTCTTGCCAATGATCACGACTAGCACCGCGCCGGCAACGGGTATTCCTTCGTGTAGCCAGGGAGTGTCGGCGGTAGGCGAAACTGCCAGTGCCGGATCTGAAATTAGCATTTCTCCCGAGACAAAACCGAGCAGTGCGGCTCCAAGCGTAACGATGATCGGAAAGCGATCCATAAGTCGCAGGATCACGGCGCTGCCGAAAATCACCAGCGGAATGCTGATTGCTAAGCCCAGGATCAGAAGCAGGGTATCGCCCTTGGCCGCCGCCGCCACCGCGATGACATTGTCCAGGCTCATGACCAGGTCCGCGAGCAGAATGGTGCGAATGGCGGCCGCGAGGCTGCCGTGGTCCGCGATACCCTTGCCGTCCTCTTCTTCGGGCAGCAGAAGCTGTAGCGCTATCCAGAATAGCAAAACGCTGCCTACCAGCTTGAGGTAAGGCAACCGCAGCATCTCCACGGCGACCAGGGTGAGCACGACTCTCATGGCGATGGCCGCGATTGACCCCCAAACCACCGCCAGTTTGCGCTGGGGCTCCGCCAGGGAACGGGCGGCGAGCGCAATGACGACGGCGTTATCGCCGGAAAGAATGATGTTGACGACAATGATCTGACCGAGGCCCACCCAGAATTGCGGGTCGATGACTGATTCGGGCATCCGTTTTTCTCCGGGGAGCGCGTCTTGAAAACAAAAGGCGGCAAAGCGCCTACTTACTTGTTATTGCTCCGCGCCGGAAAGGCGGGGGCGGATGAAAGGCCGCGCGATTTTAGCAGGAGAGTCGAAGATGTTGAAAAATTCCGTGGCGAACAAAGGTCAGGCAAGCTCGCAAAACCTACACTTCGGTTCAACGGTCGCTGATCCTCCGGAGCGCAGCAATCGACGGCTCCATGCCAAGGACAAGGATTGGCATTGAATATATCCGCTAGCCCCGTACCGGACTAGCCATGGAAATCCCGGTTAAGGGAGCCCAAGGGTAGCTCCAACGCCGTGATCTCAGACAACACCGAAGATTTTCGGTGCCCAATCCTTTCGCTCCAGACCTTCAATCAAGCTATCAACGAAATCTTCGGCGCGACGTTTTTCTTCCCGTGAAAGAGCCGGATAAATACGCCGATAAATGGCGTTGAATTCGCGTATATGGTGCAGCGTATAAGGCGGCTGAAGACTCTGAAAGAAAGTTCTCAATTCGTTAAAGTGCTCGGAATAGAGAGGGCTAACGGTTTTCGCGTGCATATCCTGCTTTAAACTGTTTTCGAGGTCAGGTTGATTGCCGGGCTCTCGTGAGAGATTACTGTGAAAAAAGTCTAGAGCCTGTTATGTACTCAAAGCGAGCAGCGGGATGGCTTTGGGCAACATCAAACACAGGAGTGCGAGAAAATGCAGGCCGGCCAAGGTCTCCGGCAGCCGCTCGTAATCGCGCGCCAAACGG
>CADDYU010000150.1 GCA_902810705.1 Methylococcaceae bacterium | reverse complement strand
AATCGGTGGTCGGCGCGAAAAACTCGCGAAGTCCCACGCTGCCGGCCAAATAAGCCTGCAGCCGCAGACAGGCGTGCTCGCGCCAGGGATTCCCGGCGCCGAAACCGCCAAGGCCCCAATCCGGACGCCCCTCGCCGTCCTCGCCTTCGACCAGCGCATGGCACAGCTCGTGGAAGATCATCTGGGCGAGAGAATCGTCGGAATCGAACAAGTCGGGAGTGGCGATGAAAATCGTGCCCCTTCCGTCGCTGGACGCATAAACCTCCGCGCTGCGCGCGATGCGGAACCCGATTCGCTCGGCGCAGGCGATCCACACTCGATCGAGGGGGTCTTCGTAGCGGTGGCGTGGGCGGCGTCGGAAATCAGCCATATGGGGCTAGACGGGGGAAGGAAAAAAGCCTCAGCCGCAGCGGGCGGGAATCAGCAGGCGAATGCGGGCGCCGCGGGGCTCGACATTGGCCAGGGTAAGCTGCCCGCCGAGATCGCGCACGAAACGCTGCACCATGGCAAGCCCCAGCCCCGTGCCGCCGGGGCGGCCGGTGGCGAAGGGACGGATGCCGCTGTCCAGGAGTTCCTTCGCGAAGCCCGGACCGTCATCGGTCACGGTCAGGGCAATGCGGTCGCCCTCCCGGTGGACCTTGATCAGGATCGAGCCGGGGCGTTTGCCGAGAGCCTCCGCCGAATTCAGGATGAGGTTGAGCAGGCCTTGGCGCAGCCGGCCTTCGGGCAGGCGACACATCAATCGCTCGGGGCCTTGGAAATCCAATCTGATTTCGGGTGGTATCTGATAGCGGGTCAACAACACGAGTTCCCGCACCAGGGCCGGCAGGTTGAATTCCCGGATCGGCGCCGGCGTGTGCTTACTCTGGTCGAGCAGTTCGTTGAGCAGCCGAGCCATGCGCTTGAGCTCCTCGATGATGACCGAGACCCGCTCCACCTGGCCGGGATCGTCGATTTCGTTGCGCAGATTGGTGCAGCTCATCTGGATGCCCGCCAGAGGATTGCGGAGTTCATGAGCGATTCCGGCGGCCAACTCGCCCACCGCCGCCAAGCGCTCGGCGCGCGCCAAGTCGGCTTGTTGCTCCAAGAGCGCATGGGTGGCCGAACGCACTTCCGCTTCCAGCGATTCCGCGTAGTGGCGCTTGGCTTCCTCCAGTTCGGCCAAGTGGCGCACCATCTCGTTGTAACTGTTGAACACCGGGAGCAGCAACGGATCGATCCGCCCGGTCTCGATGGGCGTATAGTCCCCCCGGGCCAAGCGCAGCAGGAGTTCCTTGAGATCGTGCAGCGGCGCCAGGATGCGGTGGCGCAGAAACAATCCGGCAAAAAACAGCAAGGCTGCCACGGTGGCGAAGGCCAGCTCGACCTCGGTGCGGGTGGTCCGCCCGATATCCTGCATGAGGGTCTCCCGCTCCAGGGTTTCCGCGTCCATCATAGCGCCGGTGATGTTGAGGGCATTCAGCAGGCGCGCCTCCTGCTGCTCCGGCGTCGAGCCATCCGCGGCCAGCGCCAGAATCGTACGGCTCAGCTCGCTGAGCCTACGTGGCGTATCGGGCGCCACATGATGATCGTTTCGAGACAGATCGCCGATCTCGGCGGATAATCGGGACAGGCGGTCTCCGTCCAGCCTCTTATTGTGGAAGATGAAGTAATCGGTCAGAGCGGCCTGCAAATCCGACGTCACCTGCTGAATGCGATGCGCGTAGGTCACATAGCCTCGCATGGTTTCGAAGCGCTCGAGGTTCCGCCAGATCATGCCGCCGAGCAGCACGAGCACCAGCAGCAAAAGGCCCAGCACGGCCCAGCCGCGGAGCTGCGCGTAGCGGTAGGAGAAGGAATTCACGGTGGCGGCGCTCATGCTTTTAGCGCTCCATTATAATCGCCATGGCCGGTCAGGGTGGGCTCGCCGCCTCATGGATTTTAAGACAAGAAACCTATTCCGCTCTCCTCACGAAGGCGCAGCCAAAGGGGTGCTGTCGAGTGCTGAAGCCAGCGGCGCGGCTCTACCCCTTTCGGCAGGGCTCAAGATCGGCTCTTGCGAAGGGGAAAGCCAAGCCTGGATGAACTCCGAAGCGAGCCGGATCGCTCCGCCCCGCCCCGAAGGCTCGCGGGAAGGTACGGCGCCTGGGATTCAGCGGGACGCCGCGACGGTCGTTTTGGAGTCATTCACGTCCTTGCGGCGCCGAGCCGCCAAGGGATGATCCGAGAATGGCTCGTGTTGCTCCAACCCCCGGATTTCGCAGCGGCCACCCCGATCGCTATAGTCGCGGCAGAAGTGGTCGATGAACTCCATCACGGTGTGATCGACCAAATACGCTTCGGAAAGATCGAAGATCACCGTCTTGCCTGGCGGCAGATCCGTTACTTCGCTCTTCAGGGCGATGAAATTGGAGAAGATCGCCGAGCCCTGGACCCCAATATGGTAGGTCTCGGGATCAATTTGATCGACGCGATAGGAAATCTTCAACAGATCGCGGAGATCGACGCCCCGGAGGACGTGGATCAGGAGCTTGGCGAAAATGCCGATGAAGACGCCCACCAATAGGTCGGTGGCGAGCACTCCGCCAATGGTGATGACGAAGAGCGCCAGTTGCTCGCGGCCGATGTCCATGGTTTTGGCGAATTCCTTGGGCGAGGCCAGGCGGAATCCGGTGTAGACCAGGAGCGCCGCCAGGGAGGCCAGGGGGATCTCGTGGATGAGCTTTGGGAAGAACAACACGAAGAGCCCCAGAAAAAGACCATGGAAGAAGTTGGCCCAACCGGTCCTCGCGCCATTGTAGATGTTGGCGGAAGAGCGGACGATCTCCGCGATCATCGGGAGACCGCCGACAGCGCTCGCCAAAAGATTGCCCGCGCCGACGGCGGTAAGATCCCGGTTCAGATCCGAATAACGCTTGTAGGGATCGAGTTTGTCCACGGCGGCGGCGCTCAGCAGGGATTCAAGGCTCCCCACGAGGCAGATGGAGATCACCGCGCCCCAGAACTCGACCGTGGCGATCTTGCCGAAGTCCGGAAAATAGAAGCTCCCCCGTACGTTCTCGGGAATCGCCACCAGGAACTTCGGTCCGACGGTGAATTCATGCTGGGGCAGAATCGGGTTGTCGGGCAGGAACAGGTAAACATGCTCATGGTCCAGGTCGAAATACCGCTCCAGCGCCATGCCTACCGCCACCACGACCAGGGGGGCCGGAATCATCTTCAGGTAGCGGTTCTTGATGAAGGACCAGCCGATCAGGACAACGAGGCCGACGAAGCCGATGCAGGCGATTTCCGGGTTCAACTCCACCAAGCTGTGCGGAATTTCCAGGATCGTGCCGATGATGCCCTCGGCTTTCGGCTTTACTCCCAGCATCACGTTGAACTGCTTCGCCATGATGATGATGCCGATGGCCGCCAGCATGCCATGCACCACCGAGGACGGAAAGTAGGCGTTGAGCTTGCCGGCCTTGAGAAGACCCATCAGGATTTGCAGCACGCTGGCGACCGCGATGGCGGCGAGCGTGTAGCGGTAGCCGGCCATGGCGTCGCCTTGCCCTAGGCTCTGCACCGCGGACAGGATGACCACGATCAGCCCCGCCGCCGGACCGTTGATGGTGACGTGGGAGCCGCTGATCCGGGATACCAGCACGCCGCCGACGACCGCGGTGATGATGCCGGCCATGGGCGGAAAGCCGGAAGCCAGGGCGATGCCGAGACACAAGGGCAAGGCGATCAGGAATACCAGAAATCCGGACACCAGGTCGGATTTCCAGTTTTCCAGTAAGCCGGGCAAGCCGGTCTTGGGTAGCGCTCGGACCAACTCGTTCATGGGCATGATTGGAAGGTAAAATGAGGTGGCGATTCCGAAGCGACGTTCATGCCATTCCCGATTTCAAACCCAAGTTATTGATGCTGTGGCCGTCTTTCCAAAACCGCCGGAATCAGGCCGGCGCAACCGGTTCAAACCAACCGCCGAACCGGTGTATAGAAACCAAGCTCGAAAGGGCACGGCGGATTTCCGCCAAGCTCGACCGAAAGGTCAAGCTAAGGCATGCTGTAGCGCCTTCTCCGCTTCCCATTCCGATTAGCCGTGTCTTTTTTGCCTCGCGATTTCATCGAAACCTCCGAAGGGCTGGTTTTCGCCGTGGTTGATTCACGGCTTGAGGCCGAGCGGGTGCTGTGCTGCCTGCGCTATGCGCCGGCCGGAGGAGCGCTTCGGAAACTCGGCACTACCGAGGCTGATGCCTACCTTTTGCGCCACGCACCCACCTATCGGTTCATCTCGAAGCGGCTGGAGGCCCGCCTGCACGGCGTGCCCCCGTCCCGGATTCGCCGGCATTACCGGCCCCGGGAACGGGCGACGGCGCTCCTCACGGCATCTCGCCGCGATGTCCTGGAACAAAAGGCGGCGCGCCTCTTGGAACTCCTTTCAAGCCAGGGCCTGCCTTTGGATTCGCTGGGCCTCACCGGATCGCTGCTGATCGGGGCGCAGACACCCCGCTCGGATCTGGACTTCGTGATCTACGGGCGGGAGATGTTCTTCGCGGCGAGGACCATCGTCGGCCGGGCCATCGCGACCGGAACACTGGCCGACCTGGACGAAGCGGACTGGCGGGAGAGCTACGAACGGCGCGGGTGCGCCTTGAGCTTCGAGGACTATCTATGGCACGAGCGACGAAAGCTCAACAAGGGCCTGGTCGAGGGGACCAAGTTCGACATCACCCTGGTCGATGAAAACCTGCCGGCGGACTCAGGCCCCGTCCGCAAACTCGGACCGGCGCGGGTGCGGGCCCAGATCAGCGACGCGTCCCAGGCCTTCGATTACCCCGCCCGCTACCGGCTGGCCCACCCGGAGGTCGAGGAAGTCCTCAGCTTCACCCAGACCTACGCCGGCCAGGCGGAAGCCAGGGAGTGGGTGGAAGTCGCCGGCATTCTGGAGGAGACCGCAGCGGGCCGGCGGCGCCTGGTGGTGGGTTCCAGCCGTGAAGCGCCGGGGGAATACATCAAGGTGACGGAAAGCCGCCCATGACCGGGAAATCCCCCGTGGATCGCCCTTCTCTGCCGCCGTTCCGGGCCGCCATCCTGGACATGGACGGGCTGGCCCTGGATTCCGAATCCACCTATCGCCACGCTTGGCGGCGCGCGGCCGCCGAGTTGGGATTCGAGCTTGGCGAGACGTTTTGCGACAGCTTGTTCGGCCGCCATGCCGACGATGTGGAGCGGGCGCTGCGAGGCTTTCTGGGCCAGGGCTTCGAGCGCGAGCGGTTTCACCGCTCGGCCGAGCGGCATTGGCGGGACTATCTCGCGACCCAGGGCATGGCGCGAATGCCCGGCCTCGACCGGCTGCTGGCGACCTTCCGGCGCCACGGCATTCCCTACGCGCTGGCGACCAACAGCGACGGACGCTATGCCCTGGAATGCCTGAGGCTCGCGGGCCTCGAATCCGCCTTTCCGGCCATCATCACCCGCGATCAGGTGCCCCGCGGCAAACCGGAGCCCGATTTGTTTTTGGAAGCGGCCCGGCGCCTTAAAACGCCACCGGCGCTGTGCCTGGCCCTGGAAGATTCGGAGACGGGCCTCGCCGCGGCGCGGGCGGCGGGAACGATCGCAATCCTGGTGCAGCGGCGGGAGGCGGTGCGCCTGAGCTTGCGGGACCAAGCCTTCATGGCGCTGGCCTCCCTGGAGGAGTTGGCGGCGCTGATCGAGGACGAGAAAGGAATTTGAGAGGTGTTCGGAGTTCGCTGGCGACTTAAGCCAAATCGCGGGAGCCGATCGGTGCCGCTCTCATTTTAAGTCTATCCGAATGAGCCGAGAGCCCTTCCCGATCAGGCGGCGCGGATCGGGAAGGGCTCTCGGCCCTTGTGCTTCTGGTTGCGGCGATAAGCGCGGCCGTCGCGGAAAGTGGCGGCGCGGTTGAATTTTCCCGCGTATTTGGCGACGGGGTTGCCGCGGGAAATCGGGGGCGGCTTGATTTTCTGGCTCATGTGGAGTGTTCCTCTTCAGGTTGGTTGAATCGGCGTTTCGCTGGAAAAATGCAGCGCCAGCCAGACCGTGATACGATCGGGCGGCGTCCATTCCACCCGGTGCCGGCAATGGGCCGGCAACCGGAAAGCATCGCCGGGCTTGAGCGCGATCGCCTCATCCCGGCCTTCGACCGCCAGCTTGGCCTCGCCCTGGAGCAGCATCACCCACTCATCCCACGCTTGATCGTACCATTCCCCTGGAGGAGTGGCGTGACCCTTCGAGAGAATGCGCTCCAGCCGGAAGGCCGGCGTTTCCAGCAAGGTCTCGAAGCGTTCCTCCGGCAGATGGCTTGGAAGTCCTTCCAACAGGGCAGCGGGCGAGAGCCGAGACATTGTCGAATCCGGAAATTTGACGCGATGCCTATTGTAATGTTCTGCGCCTTCCCGTGAAAACTGCGGGCAACGATTGGGAAACGCTGCGAAAAGCCGCCATTGAAGCAACCTGGTCAACGATTCGCGTGAGTTGGCCGGACTTTCATCGGGAATCGAATCTGGACAGCGCCTCCTCCGCATGCAAGATTGTTCCGGCCTTGCCGGTGAATATCGAGATCCCAGTGAGCCTTGGATCGGGCGGCGGGCCGGCCAAACCCTTCTCACCAGGACTCGGGCAGCTTGCGGTTGATGCGAAGCCGTCTACCCTCGGCCGCAACATACTGGCCTCGGACCAGGTCTTTCATGATCCGACTGATCATTTCGCGGGAACAACCCACGAGATTGGCGAGGTCCCGGTGGCTTGGCCGGGGCTCAATCAGCCAGGTCCCGCCGTCGGCGACGGCCATGCCGCTCAAGGCCTTCACCAGACGGCCGTAGACATCGGTCAGGGCCAGTCCGCGGACGCTTTCGGTCAGGACGCGGATACGCTTCGTCAGGCTGGCTATGATGCTGAGCGCCGCGTCGGGATGCTCGCGCAGCCAGGCTTGAAAGGCGCTGCGGGGGATGAGGATGCACACAGCGGGTTCCAGGGTCATGACCGACGCCGAACGGGGCTCGCCGTCGAGCAACGCGAGTTCGCCGAAGATCGATCCGCTTTCCTGGGTGGACAGCGTCACCATGCGGCCCGAGGCATTGCTCAAGAACGCCCGGACCTTGCCCTTCAGCAGAATGAACAGGGGACCGGCCTCGTCGCCCTCATTGATGAGAACGGTATTTTTCGGATAGGTCTTCTTGATGGCATAGACGGCCAATCTTTCCAGGTCCACGGGAGACACCCCCGAGAAGTAGGGGATTTCCCTCAATCTCGCCAGCACCGGATCGGACATGCAAGGAATGGATGAGAGTTGGCATTTTAAAATTAAAACACCTCGCTATTGTCCGGTTTAAGACTTGACGCGGCAAGGCTTAGCCAATTCGGGACAGCGCCCAGGCGGGGAGCCCTAAAGGGAAAGTAAATTTTTTAAGGAGTGGGAGCGTGCGCCGAGGAAGATTCCCGCTCAGGCATTCGGCCTCGATGTTTCAGGGCGGCGATTTCGGCCTCCAGCGTTGTCAATTTTTCCCGAAGGTCCTGAATGTCCCGCTGCGGGCTGGCTCGATTTAAGCCGTCCTCTCCGCCGAAACCGTCCGAACTCGTGGCGTTCACCACGGATGACGAAAGGATGGGTTCCTGAGCGCTCGCCGCATAGGCGCTTTCCTCCGAGCGCGAGGAAAAAAAACCGGCCACGAAGGCCAAGCCGCCGCCCAGCGCCAGGGCGACGAGCTTCGTATTGATCGCGAAACTGCACAGCTTATAGAGCATCGTGGATTACCGTTTTCGTTTGTTCGAGCAATGGCTCGGTTCCTTTGGCCAATGACAAGAAATGTGATCGAGCGCGCCCTAGGGACATCCAGAAAGTCGCGCTCAAGACTTAAACGATAATCTTGTGGCTCCGGTCATTCAGTGAGCCAGTGGACAGCCGAATTGTGAACTATTCACCTTCGGGCCATCCGCGTTCGCGTGGACCACCGCATCATCGGCGATCACGGCGCTTTTGTGGCAAAGTTTCTAGCGCTTACCCGCTCCAACATTTTGGCTTCCCTAGCAGGGTACACAGCTAAGAGTTAGGGTATTCCATTTATAGTTCGCCGGACAAACGCCACCGCAACTGAAGACGGCATATGCCGCTGCACCGCCCAGAAGGGCGGCCGCGATGATAACCCTTCCGTATCGCCTCCAAAACGCCACGGCCGGATGAATTCGAGTCGTTTCTTGTTCGAGTTCGTCGTTCACGAGTTTCCCCAGTCAGAGTTAAATGATTTCAACGCCAAACCCCTTAGAAAGCTAAAGTGAGCTGCAAGGCTATCGTCCGGTCGGGAATGAACAAAGGGGTTTCCTCCAGACGCCCCGATCGGAAACCATAGGGATTCGATCCCACGAAATCGAATTCGTGGTCCAGCAGATTTTTCACCATCAGGCTCGCCATGCCGTAGCGGCGCGGCAGCCGATAGCGCAGCGCCAAATCCACTAGGCCAAACTGGGAATTGCTTTCCTCTTCGGAGCCTTCCTGTTGAACATAGGTAAAGGTGGTTCCCAAGGAAACCCCGGAAGGATGAAAGTAATTCAATCCGACCGGGATGATATGGTTTTTGTAGATCGAAAGCTCATTCACGGTAAAGGTGTCGTATAGGTATTCGAGGCGGGCCGCGAAACTCTCGTTAATCGCCCAATCGGCATAGGCGCGGACCAGGTTCTGGTCCTGGTGGGAGATGAACGTCGGCGCACGTGTGGAATACCCAAGAGGGGCCGGAAATTTCAGGTCGCGGCGCGAGGCCTCGGCGCCCACCAGGAAGCCGGGGGCAAAACGGTGATCCAGGCCGACCCCGTAACGCGTGGCGTCGCTTCCAGTAAAGCCGTCGAAAAACTGGTTGAAGCCGGCGACTTGCGTGGGTTCGAGGATGGCGGGTACCTCGATACCGCGGGTGAAGGTCCGGAACGCCGCGAGCCGCAACAGGGTATCGGGGGTCAGTTCCCACAGGAGCCCGAACTTGGGATTGACTTGATCGCGTCCTCCGGCCCATTGATTATGGGACGAGTCAACGCTGAGCCCCAGGGTCCAGGTGACTGACTCCGGATAATGGACGTGGGAATAGAGATAGGCATTGGTCAAATCGATGTCGTAGGCGAGCCGGACGGGAATGGTGTTGCCGGAAATACCCGCCGACAAATCCTGACGGCCGACTCCCGCCACGGTATCGAATATATCGGCTTGGTAGAGGTATTGGGCTTCGCCCAGAAAACCTCGTTGGCTAACCGTGTTGGTTATTTCCCCCCCAAAAGCAACACCATTGACCAGAGAATCCAAATAGATCAAGGATAAAATCACGTCGGAACGATTCGTCGGCGCATAATGCAATCCCGACCGCACCGTGTCAGTTCTGAGATTCCGGCGATACGCGGGATCGAAAGCTTGCAAATCCCCGTTGAACAGCAAATCCCCGTGCTCCAGCTCGCGATGGCGGTATTCGGCCTGCACGCTGAGATCGGGGGTGATGGCGACTTGGGCGAAGGCATTGTAAATATCCTGGTTGATCGCGTTGTTCGGGCGGAAACCCTCGCTTTGATAATGGAATTGCCCGAGACTGTAGGAGAAATTGTTCCAAATCCCGGAATGCACCGCCTCGTCGCCGTAAGTCCCGAGATTCCCCACCAGCCCCGAGGTTTGGAGATGAAATCCGTTGCGGGAAAAGGCCGGATTGAATTCGTTGAAGGACATTTGAGCCGGCCCCGAGAGATCAGGCACCAGCAACCGGCTCTCGGCGAGATGCGGCTGAACCGGGGTGCTGTTGATGGGTTGCAGCAATTGAGATTGCAGCAGCTCGCTGGCGCGCGCGACTTCCTGGCCCGGCAGCGCGGCATAGGCATCGGCCAGGAGGCGATGGGCGGAAAAATTACCCGGATCGACGTTGACCGATTTCCAGCCTTCCACCAAGGCGCGCGGGGCGAAGCCGAGATCGTTGTAAATTCGCGCCAGGGCGGCGCTGCGGGAGGCTAAATCCTGATCCAGAGTCAGTTTGGAGCGGTACACCGCCCGATTGCCGTTCAAGGCGATGGCCTCCTGCAAATCATGCAATGCCTCCACCGGCCGGTTTTCGGTCTGCTTCATGATCGCGTCGTAGAACCGGGGCGTCGGGTCCTTGGGGTCGAACCGTTCCGCCAGTTCGAACTGCGTCCCGGCGACGCCGTTGCGTCTTTGCTCGTAATACGCCTTGCCGAGATAGCTGCGGATCAGGGAGTTGCCGGGGTCCAGGCTGGTGGCGAATTCCAGCTCCGCCGTGCCTTCCGGGATTTCGCCCCGGCGGATGGCGGCCAGCCCTGTTCCCAGGCGGGCCATCGGATCGGCCGGGTCCAGCCGGCTGGCCTCGCGGAAGCTGGCCTCTGCCGCGGCAAGGTCATTGTCCCGGAGTTCGGCGAAGCCCTTGACGATCCGGGCGCGCGGCTGGCGCGGGTCGAGCCGGGCCGCGCGGTCGGCGGCCCGATGGGCGTCCCCCCAAAGTTCCAGGGAGGCCAGAAGCTCGGCGCGCCGGGCCTGGACCAGGGCGCTGCCGGGACTCAGGCCGGCGGCCCGATCGGCCGCGTCCAGCGCGCCTTTGAGGTCGAATCTCGCTTGCAGGGCATAGGACCGGGCGATCCAGGCCGGGGCGGAACCGGCGTCGGCCCTGAGCGCCGCGTCCGCGAGTTCCAGGGCTTCGCTC
>CADDYU010000149.1 GCA_902810705.1 Methylococcaceae bacterium | reverse complement strand
GGCGGGTGGTCGTCGGCAGTGACGAGGTGTGGAACCTAAGTCATCCCTGGTACGGCGGCAGCGCCTTGTTCTTTGGCGCGGGCCTTCGGACGGAGCGCCTGATTGCCCATGCCGCCAGCTTCGGCAACTACGATGCCGCGTGGGGGCTCGAGTCCACCTGGGCAAACTGGCTGGGACGCTTCGCGGCCATTTCCGTCCGAGACGAAAATTCAAGAAACCTCATCAAGACCGCCCTCGGCAGGGAGCCGGAACTGGTGCTCGATCCCTGTCTTCAATTTCCACTCCAGCCGGAGAGCCGCTGGCAGGGACCTCGCCGGCCGTTCGTCGCGGTTTACGGGCACAATTTTTCCGAAGCCTTCGCCCGAAGCGTTCGCCGCTGGGCCGAAGAACGCAAGTTGCCGCTGATCAGCCTCGGCTACCGGAATGCCTGGGCCGACAGCCAGTGGATTACCGCCGATCCCGAGGATTTCGCGCACGCCATGCGCCGGGCGGAAGCCGTGGCCACCAATTTCTTCCACGGTTGTGTCTTCGCGCTCCGTTATGCCCAGCCCTTCGCCTGCGAGAGTTCGGCCTATCGGTCCACCAAGATCCGGGATCTCATGGCGGCGGTCGGCGGAGGGCGGCACCTCGTTCCCCAAGGCGCCCCGGCCAGCCTTTACGACGATCTGCTTGGCAGTCCCCTGGACGCTAGGATTTCGGAGAATATCGAGCGGCTCCGCCGATGCTCCGACGCTTACCTCGACCAAGCCTTGGCCTGACGCCATGCCGGCCCCAGGAAGCCCTCGTCCGCTCGGCCCCAAGGATATCGTGCGTTCGGGCCTGTGCATCGGCTGCGGCAGTTGCGTGGCTCGGGCGGAAAGTCCAGATCCGCGCATGGTCCTCGATCGTTACGGGCAATATAAGCCCCAGGGTCCTAAATCCTGGCTCGGCCGCCGCTCCCCGGAATTCGCGCGAACCTGCCCGTTTTCGCCTTCGGCGAAGAACGAGGATGAACTGGCGGTCGAGCTTTTTCCCGGCGCCGAGCGCCACCACCCGGCCGTCGGCCGGTATCGCTCGGCTTACGTGGGCTATGCGGCGGAAGCCGATTTTAGGGCCCTAGGAAGTTCCGGGGGTTTGGTCAGCTGGGTGCTGGCGGAGTTGCTGGGCGGGGGCCTGATCGATGGCGCGGCCCACGTCGCCGCGTCGGAAAACCCGCGGCAGGACGGCCGTTTCTTTCGTTACCGGATATCCCGGAGCGAGAACGACATCCGCTCAGGCGCCAAGTCTCGCTATTACCCGGTGGAATTGTCGGAGGTCCTGGCCGCCATCCGCGCCGTGCCGGGGCGCTATGCCGTCGTCGGGGTTCCCTGCTTCATCAAGGCCTTGCAGCTGCTGCGCCGCGAAGACCCCCTGCTCCGGGAGCGCGTGGCAGTCACCCTGGGGCTCTTTTGCGGCCACATGAAGAGCGCCAGGTTCGTTGAAAGCTTCGCCTGGCAGATGGGCGTTCCGGTCGATGAAGTTCAACAGGTGGAATTTCGCCGCAAAGATCCCGCGCGCCCGGCGAGCACTTATACCGCCGAACTCACGCTCGCGGACGGACGGATTCTGCGGAGGGATTGGTGGAATCTGGTGGACGGCGATTGGGGAGCGGGGTTTTTCCAAAACCCGGCCTGCAATTTTTGCGACGACGTGGTGGCGGAAACGGCCGACATCTCGTTCGGAGACGCCTGGGTGGAGCCCTATGCCTCGGACGGTCGGGGCACGAACGTCGTCGTGATCCGCTCGCCGGCGCTGGAACATCTGGTGGCGAACGGTCTTCGGGCGGGCCGATTGCATTTGACTCCGGTCGATGGCGCCTTCATCGAGCAAACCCAGGCCGCAGGTTTCAGGCAGCGCCGGGAAGGGCTGGCCTTTCGATTGAGCTGGCGCCGGTCCGGAATCAAGCCGCGCAAGCGCGTCGCCGCCGAGGCAAAGCCGCTCTCCCGGCGACGGCGGCTGATTTATCGATCGCGCGCCTTCATAACGGCCTGGAGCCATCGAATGTTCCGCTTCGCCCGCTGCCTCGGCCGGCCCGGCGTCTATCTCCGCTGGGCGCGCCTGTGCTTGACGATCTACCACGGCCTGGCCTATTCCCGAGGCAAGCTCGGCGATTTCGTTGAGCGGCTGAGCCCCGATTGAGGGCGGCCCCTGGGTTCGGCCGCCCGCGAAAATGACTCGAACCGTCCGCTTCAATTTTGGCAACTGGCATCTAAAAAAAGGAGAGTCTCCATGAGCCTTCGCTCATCACCGGAAAAGCACGCCCATCGCACCTGGACCCGCGCCCGCATCGAACAGCGCATCCGTGAACTGGGCGAGTGGTTCCACAACCTCGATCTCGACGGGATTTCCACCGCGCCGAACCATTTCCTCGGCGATTATCCGGCGGCCAAATGGCGGCGCTTCGCCAACGCCCTGCCCGATGATCTTAGCGGGAAATCGGTGCTGGACATTGGCTGCAACGCCGGCTATTACGCCATCGAGATGAAGAAGCGGGGGGCTGATCGGGTGGTGGGCATCGATTCCGACGAAAAGTATCTCGGACAAGCGCGGTTCGCCGCCGAGGTTCTGGGGTTCGATATCGAGTTCCGCCGGCTCTCGGTCTACGACATCGCCGAGCTGGGGGAAACCTTTGACCTCGTGCTGTTCATGGGCGTGTTCTATCACCTGCGCCATCCCTTGCTGGCGCTGGATTTGATCCACGAGCACGCGGCCCGGGAACTGTTCGTCTTCCAGTCCATGCAGCGCGGCAGCGACGAGGTGGAGGAGGTCGATTTCGATTACCGCTTCGAGCAGCGCGAAATCTTCGACCGGCCCGGCTTTCCCCGGATGCATTTCATCGAGCACCGCTACTGCGGCGATCCCACCAACTGGTGGATTCCCAACCGCGCCGGCTCCGAGGCGATGCTGCGGAGCGCCGGTTTCGACATCCTGGGCCGGGCCGAGGAGGAAGTCTATATCTGTCGCTGGAAGGCGCTGGATACGCCGGCCTGGGATCACCGCGCGGTCTATCCCGCCCGGGGGCCGAGGCGGAATTCCGGCGAACCCGGAGCCCTAGAGGCCGGCTCGCCGTCCGAAGGAGGTCGCCCATGATCGAGGCGGTGATGCTCTGGAACGAACCCAACAACAAGTCCCATTGGGATTTCGAGCTCGATACCGATTGGCACATGTTCGCCGAGATGGTGAACCTCGCCGCCGATGCCCTGCGGGCCGAGCACCCTACTCTCCCCATCGTGCTTGGTGGCATTTCACCCATCGATCCCCTGTTCATGTCCCGGGTGAAAGACTTCGGGGTTATTCAGCGCATGGACGCGGTGGCGGTGCACGGCTTTCCGCTGGACTGGAACCATTGGCAGATCCACGAATGGCCCGAAAAGCTTAAGGAGATCCGCGCCGTGGTGGACGACAAGCCGATCTGGATCTCCGAAGTGGGCGTCTCCAGCTTCGGCGCCGAGGAGGTCCAGGAATTCGGCCTCAAGCGCAGCGCCGAACTGCTGCTGGGCCAGTCGCCGCGCATCCACTGGTACAGCCTGTACGATCTCCCCAAGGCTTGGCCCGCCACCACTCGCCACCGTGAGGCCGAAGGCTCGTCCTATTACCGCCATTTCTACATGGGCCTCCTCCGGGAGGACGGCACGCCCAAGCGGGCGTTTAGGCATTTCCCCGATTACGCGCCGGAACTGGGCCTTTGCCAGTGGTTTCATTTCGAGGACCACCGGCTCGATGCCGCCGTGAAGGTCATGAGGGACCTGGGAGTCACCTATCTTCGCACCGGGTTGAGCTGGGCCGATCATTTCCGCCCCAACGCCCTGGACTGGTTCGACCGGCAGATGCGGGCGCTGGAGCCCTTCCGGGTCACCGTTACTTACTGTTTTACTCCGGAACATCGCGGCATCCAGCCCCACCACACCAGTCCGCCGCAACGGGTGGAGGAATTCGCCGAGTTTTGCGCGCAGATGACCCGGAGATACGTACGATGACCACTTTCCTTCTGATCCGTCACGGCGCGCACCTTCTGGGCGGCGATCTCATCGCCGGCCGCACGCCGGAAGTCCGCCTCAGCCCCCTGGGACACGATCAGGCGCGGCGCATGGCGGAGCGGGTCGCGAAACTTCCCGTGCAAGCGATTTATTCCAGTCCCGCCGACCGCACCCGCGAGACGGCGAGTTATCTCGCGGAGCGGTTGGCCTTGCCGGTCCAACTGCTCGAAAACCTGTACGAGATCGATTTCGGCGACTGGACCGGCCGGAGCCTCGACGAACTCCGCCAAAGCGAGCGCTTCCGGCTCTGGAACAGCTTTCGCAGCGGTACCTGGATTCCGGGCGGCGAGGTCATGATCGAAACCCAGGCCCGCATCGTGACCGAGATGCTGCGGCTTCGCGAGCGGCACGGCGACGGCTGCGTCGCCCTGGTCAGCCACGGCGACGTCATCAAGGCCGCCGTTGCCTATTTCCTGGGCGTGCCGCTGGATCTCTTCACCCGCCTCGAAATCGGCCTGGCCTCGGTCAGCGTCATCGCCATTGGCGATCAGGGGCCGTGGGTGCTGGGCGTGAATACCACGGGAGAGGACGTGCCCATGCCTTATTGAGCTTTATGGGCTCTGAGCCAGCCGCCCCGCCAGTTGCGCGCGGTAGAACCGGGCCGCTCGCTCCAGTCTTAGCGTCTCCTCGGGATCGGCCATTCCCGTGCACATCGCGCATTGCCCTAGCCGGAACGCCGCGTAAGCCAACCGGTAAAATTCGAGCGCCGAGGCGGACGGCGGCTCGCCGCCCGCGGCGGAAAACGCTTCGAGCAGAGTCCTCGCCGCCTGATCCTCGAGCTCCCATTCCACGATGGCTCCGGCCAGATCCCAGGCCACCGGCTGCGCGCCGATGACGGTGTGGTCGGTTCGATGGCCGACGCAGTCCACCTTGACCAGCTTCCCATCGGGTCTTCGCAGCCACTCTTCCGGTCCGAGCCGCCCGTCGCCGTAGCCCGGCCCTGAGTATTCGGACTGTGGCCCTTTTAAGGCGCGGGCGCGCTCGGCCAATCTCTCTCCAAGGCTCTCCCGAACATTCCAGTACAGCATCTCCCGCAGCCGTTCCAATCGCAAACGATCCTCCGGGGAGCGCCCGGAGGACCCTTCCAGCGCGGCGGCCCGTCCGGACTCAGGGACAGGGGGCAAGGCCGCGGCCGCGATGTAGCGGCCAAGATGAACCAGAGTGGCCTCATCGCGAGACTCCCGGCGCAGGGGCTTTCCTGACAACCACGGTCTTGCGACAAAGCCAAGCGCGGAGGCCAGCGGCGCCACGGTCCAGCCGCGCTCCGCCAGTTCCGTCATCCGACTGGCACCCGCCTCGGCGCCCCCCGTCAAACCCTCGAATTTCCACAAAACCGACGAGCCGTCGGCGCCTACGACCCGAAGCTTGGTCCGCTCGAACGCCGGAAACGCCGCTGGCCACGCCCTCGCATCGGAATACACGGCCATTCGCCAGGCTCCGGCGCTCAAGTCCTCGATCCGGACCACGGGACCGCCGCTACGTTCCGCCAAGGCATTAACCAACGAGCGTCCATCGAAAATGGGCTCGTCCGGCCCGGCGACATAACGGCGGGTGTTCGCCCACCAGCGCCGCACTTCTTCCGAACCCGGAGCGGCCGGATCACCCCCATGCCCCGGCATGAAGGCGATGCGGGAAGACTCGAGTCCCGCGTTCGCGAGAGCCTGCGCGGTGGCCGCCATGGACGAACCGGACCGCCCCGGCCCTTCATCCACGACCAGCCCGAATCGCGCGCCATTCAGCGCCTTGTCGGGAAGCTCCACTCGGCGCCGATAAGGATGCCCGGTGGGCCTGACCGTCAGGCGCCGCACCGTCCAACCGGCTCTCGACAGCACTTGCGCCACCACCGCCGAGAGGCTGGTGCCGATGCTCCGGACGCCGACGACCACCGCCTTCTTAGAAGGTGCATCGGCATGATTCTTCAGCCATAACTCGGCGGCGCGGGCATAGTGCTCCGGATACAGGGTGTAAAAGGCGAATCCTTCCGGCTCCTTGACCCGTAGGAGCCGATCTGGAGCCAATTCGATCCGGGCGAGGGCGTCCCGAACCGACCTTGCCGCGGCGAAACCGAGAAATGCGGCGGCGGCGAGTTCGGTCATGGCCTCGATCCGCCGCAGCGTCTCGTCTCCGGGCAGCGCGTCGGCGACTGCCTGCTCCAGTTTGCCGGCTTCGATCAAGAGCCCGCGGCGTTCATCCGGTCCCCCGAGTGCTCCTCGATCCGCCCTGAGCCTCAAGCGTTCGAGCAAGACACCCGCCGGCTCCTGGGAGTGCAGATCCCCGTAAACAATCATCAGCGCCGAGTTCCCGTGAATTTGGCGAAACAAAATTCCAGCACACCGAGAAAGTCTCGGGACGGCAAGGCTTTCCGGAACATCCGTTCTCCAGCATGGGTCACAACAATGAAAAGCCTAAGTTGAGGCCAAGCCGCATCTCGCCGGTAGCTCTCAAACCTTGCCGGCTGTGAATACATTACGGAGGAAATTTTTATGGAAAGCAAAGCCAAAGTATTCGGACATCCGGCTCACCCCATTCTCGTCGCTTTTCCCATTGGGCTATTCGTGACCGGGGTGATCTTCGATGTGGTCTATCTCGTAACCGATACACCCGTGGCTGCGGCCGTCGCCTACTGGATGATCATCTCAGGGATCATCGGCGGTCTGGTGGCGGCGCCTTTCGGTCTGATTGATTGGCTGGCCATCCCGCCGAACACCCGCGCCAAAGCGATTGGCCTTTTACATGGCGGCGGCAACGCCATTGTCTTGCTGCTGTTTATCGGCAGCTGGTTATTGCGGCGGCAAGCGCCCGAAAATCCCGGCGCATGGGCATATTTTTTATCGTTCGCCGGCGTCGGCCTGGTCATGGTTACGGGTTGGCTAGGCGGCGAATTGGTAGACCGCCTCGGCGTTGGAGTCGATGACGACGCCAATCTCAACGCGCCAAGTTCCTTATCCCGAACCCCGATGCGCTGAGGATTGTGGCACGTGGTCCAGAATCCGGCCTCTTAGCTCGACCTAGGGACAAATCATGGATAGATCCGAGCGCGTCGATGGACCGATTGTCGAGCGGTATGTCTCGGTTGCCGTGGGACCGAGGGAATTCTCCACTCAATATCTGACGGCGGGAACGGACGGCGGCCTGCCCCTGCTGCTGCTTCACGGTCTTGCCGATAATGCCTACTCCTGGCGTTGGGTGATGCCGGCTCTAGCCAAGGACCATCCTGTCTATGCCCCGAGCCTTCCCGGCTTCGGCCGCACCGCCAAACCGGACAACGACTACACTCCGGAATTTTTTACGGCTTTCGTGGCGGCGTTCCTGGATACTTTGGGACTGGAGCAAGTCGCCGTGGCGGGCAACTCGCTGGGCGGATTAATCGCCCTGCATCTCGCCCTGGCTCACCCCGAGCGCGTGCGGGCTTTGATATTGATCGATAGCGCCGGATTGGGGCGGTACGTCAGCTGGGCCTTGCGCCTGATGACCCTGCCCGGGATGGGCGTCCTCGCGCGCGGGTACCGGACGGCACGCGGCGCCAAGCTGTGGGTGGCTACAATGGTGTCGCTGCTCGCGGCTCACCCCGAGCGGGTTCCCTCCGAATGGCGCGAGGAACTCTACGAAATGGCTCGGTTGCCAGGCTATCTGGAAGCGACGGTGGCCACGGCGCGGAGCGAACTGAGCCTTCAAGGGCAGCACAGCCAGGAAATCTTGTTGGACCGGTTGCCGAGCCTGGCCCCCCTTATCCTGCTCCTTTGGGGAGAGCGTGACCGGGTGATGCCGGTCGAGCAGAGCCAAGCTGCCAGCGAACGCATCCGTCAAGGGCGGACTGTGATCCTCCCGGACTGCGGACATATTCCTCAAATCGAACACCCCGATCGGGTGGTCGCCCTCGTGACCGAATTTCTAGATGATTTTGTTTCTAGGGAATCCCGCTTGCGGTCTCAACTATTAAAGGACTAATTGATGAAAATATTTCATTGCAATCACTGTCAGCAGCTGGTTTTTTTTGAAAATATCCAATGCGTGAAGTGCGGTCATGCCCTAGCCTATTTACCCGATCAGGTCCTCTTGGCCTCTCTCGAACCCTTGGGCGACAATCTTTGGCGGTCGCCGGCCGCGGAAGATCGGACCTATCGGCTCTGCGAGAACTATAGTCGGGAAAATGTCTGCAACTGGGCCGTTCCGGCCGATGATCCCCACCCACTCTGCCAGTCCTGCCGACTGACTCGCGTCATTCCCGACCTGGATCGGCCCGGACGCAAGGAGGCGTGGTATCGCATGGAAGTCGCCAAGCGGCGTCTGATTTACACCCTGGTAAATTTACGCCTGCCGCTCGCGAACAAGACCGACGATCCCGAGAGAGGCTTGGCCTATGAGTTCCTGGCCGACCCGGATGATCCGAATGCGCCGCCGGTCCTTACCGGACACGATAATGGCGTGATCACCATCAATCTGGCGGAAGCCGATGATGCCGAACGCGAGAGGCGGCGTCAGCAATTGGGCGAGCCTTACCGCACTTTGTTGGGCCATTTTCGTCACGAAATCGGCCATTACTACTGGGATAGACTGATCAAGGACAGCCGTCGCATCGACGATTTCCGCCATTTGTTCGGCGATGAGCGACTGGATTACTCGGAGGCCTTGAAGAACCACTACAATCGGGCTCCGTCCGCAGACTGGCAAGAACACTATATCAGCCATTACGCCAGCTCCCATCCTTGGGAGGACTGGGCCGAAACCTTCGCCCATTATCTGCATATGGTGGATACCTTGGAGACCGCCGCGGCCTGGGGTCTAGCGCTCCGGCCGCCAGAGGCCAACGAGCTATCCTTGAAACTTGGCCGGCCGGAGAAAGTACCGGAGCGCTCGTTTGACGAATTGATCGAGGACTGGTTTCCGGTCACCTATGTCCTTAACACGCTCAACCGGGGCATGGGGTTGCCCGATGCCTATCCATTCGTCCTTTCCACGCCGGCCATCAACAAGCTGCGCTTCGTGCACGAGACCATCCTTGGTTATGCGCACGAGCAGCATTGAGCCAGATTATTCCTGAAGATACTCGAGCCTTTTATCGATGGCATCGCGTGCACGAAAAATCCGTGAACGCACGGTGCCCACGGGGCACTTCATGATCTTCGCGATCTCGTCATAGCTGTAGCCATGGAATTCGCGAAGGCTGAGAGCCGTGCGGAGTTCTTCGGGAAGCTCGTCCAGACCGGATTGGATCACCCGGGCCAGCTCGTCGCTCATGGCGATTCCTTCCGGGGTGTCCTGCTCCCGCAGCAACATCGCGGACTCGAACTGCTCGGCTTCCTCGTAATCGATTTCTTCGTCGGAGGAATGCCGGGCCCGCATCGCCATATGATTTTTGGCCGTATTGATCGCGATACGGTACATCCAGGTATAAAACGCACTCTCGCCACGGAAATTGGGAAGCGCCCGATATGCCTTGATAAAAGCGTCCTGGCATACATCCAAGGCTTCGTGCGGATCCTTAATATAACGATTAACAAGTTGCGATATTTTATGTTGATACCGCCGCACCAAGGCATCAAAGGCTTTTTTGTCGCCCTTTTGAACTCTCCGGACCAGTTCGTTATCGATCTGTGCTACCGCTGCCATGACTTTTGACTCCTTTTATTTCTGATTTCAATGATCTTTAAGTTCCCCTCCAGCCCATGCTGCCTCCAAGTTTGAGCGGAGGACTTGACGGTAACGTACGGATCATGCGGCTAAACCACGTGCTTTTTTAGCCAAATACCTATCTATTAAGAGTTACTCAAACTATCGGGGGACGGAAAGCCATCTACGATTAGGGCAGAATACTCGGTTTCACCTAAGGGTTCCCTCTCCAGCAAGAAACCGGGATTACCCATTTATTCCACCGGCGGACAGATACTTCTATGATTTGGCCTCTGGACTCGAACGATCCAACCCAAATTGGAAGTACCTGCCACTCTTTTAAATTACTCAGGACGGCTGATCATGAGATGGCTACTTATCAGTGAGGATTATTTGACTCTACAACCGATCGTAAGAAAATCGGTATGGATACGCATGTATATGTACAGATATGAACAGTGCCTAACGCCCCAGTTTAGGGGTATTTAAATTAGGCAGGCTTAGGCTGTACTAAAAGATGACAGGTTTTACGTGATGGATTGTCGAGTCGATAAATATAATGTAATATTATATATACACTTATCTTCGCACCTAGTCTTGTCTTCCTGAGAGACAGAGACAGAAGAATTGCCTTTCTCGGTAAGGGGCTTTCTAAAGCGCTCTCGATGTTTCGGTGGAACGCGGTGCGGGTTTTAAAAGCGGCTGCTACGTAAAATATACATATCGATTCTGAAAATGACATTCCGGTGAATTAATTGTCACGCGCAACTAATAAGAACTCCTTTCCGTTTGAATTACTTTCATCGGCTATCGCGCCGGGCTGGAAAAGCGAGTTCCCTGAGGAGCTAAATCGAAGAGGCGACTCGCGATACAGGCAAAAAAAGCAAGACGGGATACCTACGTGAAATTTCCTATTTCGTTTTGTGCAGCACCCAACTAGAGGCTGTTGTGAACTTTTTCTGAGGCAGGAGTCAGGAGTAGGCATGACTACTCCGACTTCCCGAAAACCGTATCCGAGCGATGTGTCTGACGACGAGTGGGCGTTTGTTGCCCCTTATCTCA
>CADDYU010000148.1 GCA_902810705.1 Methylococcaceae bacterium | reverse complement strand
ATCCTCCCGGACGGCCAGGAGATCATCCTCAACCTCGACCAACACCACCAGAACCTGTTGGAGTTACTCGGTGAGGCTTACGAGACATTTTATTCCTAAAAACGCAGGAGGGTATGCGGAAAGTCGGCTATAAAGTCGCGCTCGATCCCTCGGGGCGCCTCGCCGAGGCATTCGGCCGTGTGCAGCAGGTACCGAACACCCTCCTGATCGCCCAAGACGGTCGGATAATCCTGCGCAAGCTCGGGCGGATTCGGATCGAAGAGCTGCGAACGGCCATCGAGCGCTTACTGGGAAGGATTTAACCCATGTGGCTGAAAGCGTTCCACTTGATTTTCATGGTGACCTGGTTCGCCGGCTTGTTTTATCTGCCTCGATTGTTCGTCTATCACGCGATGAGCGCCGATGCGGTCAGTGTGGAACGATTTAAGATCATGGAGCGTAAGCTGTACTTCGGCATCATGACGCCGGGCCTGATCCTTACTTTTCTGTTCGGCATCTGGATGCTGATTGACTATGCTTGGGACAGCTATGGAAACAGCGGCTGGCTGCATGCCAAGCTATTTTTGCTGGTGCTTCTGGTGGGCTTTCACGTCCAATGTGGCCGATGGATGAACGACTTCAAGCACGACCGGAATGTCCACAGTCACATTTTTTTTCGCTGGATGAACGAAGTTCCGGTGCTGTTCTTGTTTGCAATTGTCTTGCTGGCAGTCATTAAGCCGTTTTGATCCGTTCGCCTTAAAATAGGGATTCGTAGCGATTTATCGAGGAAATTTCCATGCCCACTTACGATTATCAATGCAAGGTCTGTTCCCATTCGTTCACCGCCATGCACAAGATTAGCGAAGCGGCGCCTCTCTGCCCTGAATGCGGCGGCGAAACGAAAAAACTGCTCTCGGCGCCGGCTGTGCATGGTGGCAGCGGGGGCCGCGCCGAACCCACAGGCGCCGCCGCCCCGTTTCAAGGCTGCGGCTCGGGAATGTGCGGGCACAAGCACTAAAGCGAGCGTAAAGGAAAGCCTGCGCGGGCTAGAGCCTTTTCGGTCCGCGTTTACGGGGTAGGGGCGAATTTATTCGCCCCTACCCTTGCTATGAGAACGCTCTGGACTTCCGTTCAAGTCAGTCATGGCTCGCAGGAGGTCGCTTGAGTCCCAAAGGTCTAGCCAAAGTCAAGTCGCACCCGGCACCAACCACCAAGGCGCTACCGGAAAGCCGATCTTGATTCGAGAGCTTCAGGCCGCCGGGACTCGGTCGCGCCCCAGTGACGCGCCTGACAACGCAAACTGCTCGCCGTTACGATCCGGAAGGGGCTTGCAGGCAGGCCGGCGGCTTCGAGCGCCCCCGCGGCCCAGGTGTTACAGTTGTTGAACAGGTGAAATCGCCCTTGCGCCTCGTAAAACCGGCTGTCTCCATACAAGCCGGGGCCGAGCGGCATGATTCGCGGGGCGCCGCGCCGATTGAAGCTCTCGTGGAGATAGGCCACTAGATTTCGAAACTCCGCGTCCGGAAGGTCGATGCGCAGCACGCTATCTGAGCCAAAATACGCCGCGGGCGGTTTGTCCAGCCCGGCGACGTGCAGCACGCTCGGGCTCGGAATCAGGGCGGCCTTAAGGGCCAGCCAAACGCTCGATTCGCGGGCCTGATAGTAGTCCCGCTCGCCCCAGCCAACCTCGAGGTAGCGGGCTCCCGGGAAATCGGCGCTCTCGGGTAGGAGCCCTTCGGGAATATCCGCCCGCCGCACCGCGAGCCCGGCGTGCCAGCCCGGCGCCACCAGCCACACCGATCGGACGGGATATTGCCCGGCATGAGGCGAGGTGCCGGTCAGGGCGCAGCCGAAGAGGAGATGAAGGCTCAACGCCAGAACGATGGCGGCGGGCCATGCCGCCGGTTTGCTTCGCGACCTCTTCGAGCCGATACGCCGCTTCATCGGCCGCCTTTGAGCTTCGCCTGAAAGCCGCGGGAGATCAAGGCCGCGGCGCCCATGGAGTTAGGGCGCCAGGGCCCGAATCCCCACGCTGGCCCGGATCTTCTTCATGAACGGTGCGCTGTACTCACGGGCCTTGACCGCGCCTTCCCGCAAGGCTTCCTCGATCTTGTCCGGCGATTCCAGCAGCGCGTAATAGCGCTCCCGCGCGGCCTTGAGGTGCTCGTTCAGATATTCGAACAGAATGTTCTTCATCTCGCCCCAACTGATGCCCTCCTCGTAGCGGCGGCGGATCGCGGCGGTCTCTTCCGGGGTGGCGAAGGCTTTGTAGATGCCGAACAGGGTGCTGGTGTCCGGGTCCTTGGGCACGCCGGGTTCCAGGGAGTCGGTCTTGATCTTCATGATGAGCTTACGGAACGGCTTTTCCGGCAGGAAGAGCGGAATGGTGTTGTCGTAGCTCTTGCTCATCTTGCGCCCGTCGAGGCCCGCCAGGGTGGCGGTGTCCTCGCTAATGACCGCCTCGGGCAGCACGAAGTGCTCGCCGTAGAGGTGATTGAAGCGGCCGGCGATGTCCCGCGCCATCTCGATGTGCTGGATCTGGTCCTTGCCCACCGGCACCTTGTGGGCGTTGAACATCAGGATATCCGCCGCCATCAGAATCGGATAATTGAACAGGCCCATCGTGACGCCCTTGTCCGGATCCGCTTCACCCGATTCTTCGTTGGCCTGCACCGCCGCCTTATAGGCATGGGCGCGGTTCATGAGTCCCTTCGCGGTGACGCAGCTTAGGATCCAGGCAAGCTCGGTGATTTCCGGCACGTCGGACTGTCGGTAGAACACGGCGTTGCCGGTATCCAGCCCCAAGGCCAGCCAGGTGGCGGCGATTTCCAGGGTGGATTGCCGCACCCGCTCCGGGTCCTGACACTTGATGAGGGCGTGGTAGTCGGCCAGGAAATAGAACGGCAGCACGTCGTGCCGACGGCTGGCCTCGATGGCCGGGCGGATGGCGCCGACGTAATTGCCGAGATGCGGCGTTCCGGTCGTAGTGATGCCGGTCAAAACGATGGATTTGCTGCTCATGAAATTCAAATGGTGAATTTAAGGTGCGGCTATCGGAGCGGCCCGTCGAATCCCTGGAGCCGTTGTCTCTGGTAAGGAGCCGCTCGGTGAAATTTGCGCAATATGACATAAAGACGAATGGATGCCAAACCCGTGGCCGGCCTGATCTCTCATTGCCTTTTTTCGCAGCGCGCTTGGTTTACAATGACCCACTTGGAGACGAAGGATGAAACGATGCCCGAATACGAGGAAAAACGCCAATTCGCCCGGTCACAAATGGATTGCAGGCTGCGCTACCGCTTGGCCGGGAGCGGCGCCTACACCGAGGGCGCCTGCGTCAATATCAGCGGCTCGGACATCTTGTTTCGCGGAAGCCTCCCCCTGGAGGCGGGCAGGGCGGCGGAACTCCGCCTCGCTTCGGAAAACAAGATCACCCCTCCGCTGATCGTCTACATCGAGGTGGTCCGCTGCGAGCAGAGCGAGGACGGGGATTTCAGGATCGCCGGCAGAGTCAACGGAATCAGGAGCGAGTGACCGACGGCGATGTTCACGATCACGAAAGAAGTTTATTTCTGTTATGGCCATCGCCTGATGGCTCATCCCGGCAAATGCCGCCACGTTCATGGCCACAGCGTCAAGGCAGCCATCACCGTGGCGGCGTCGGAACTGAACGAGCAAGGCATGGTCTGTGATTTCGCGGATATTTCCGCCGCCGCGTCCGCCTACATCGACGCCGAGCTGGATCATAATCTCCTGCTGCACCGGGACGATCCGCTGGTGCCTCTTTTGCGAGAGGCAGGCGAGCGATTTTCGATTCTAGAGGAACACCCTACCGCGGAATTCCTCGCCAAAATGATTTTTTCCTATGTCAAAGGCTTAGGATTCAATGTGCGGAGCGTAGCCTTGTGGGAGACGGCCAGCGCCTACGCCACCTACAGTGAAGGTTAGTCTGGGTTTCCTTTTCCAATGAGCGCTTCCATCCCGCCGAAAAATCATTCTGGCTGCACAAGGTCTGCGAAGCCAATTATCGCAAGCTGAGCGATCTCATTCCCGATCTTTCCAGGATTGGCGAGGCCGCCACCGCCTGGGCCCGCAACAAGCCCGCTCTGCACCTGCGCTTACTGGAACGCTCGCCGTATACCTTGACCCTGGAACTGACCCACGATTTCGCCCGCGGCTACGAGCCATTGACGGAGCCCGCCGTCCGGATCCGCGTCTGTCTCGACGCAAAGACCGCCGAGGTGCTGAGCGACCACTGCCGCCCCTTCGTGCTCGATGCCTTGCGGGATGAGGCCAGCGCCGGCGCGGTGCTGGATTACAAATGGTCGCTCAATTACTTCCTGGCCCGCTGGCTGGACCATTGCCTGTCGAGCAAATACCGCTTCGGGGCCGCGCGCCCGGAGCCCGAGGAATGCCTCGAGGCGAGTTGAACACATCGTAGCGTTCGAGTTGAGACGTGACTCTTTGGGAGACCGATTGTTTGGTCATGAGATCAAGCCATAGAGAACGCTATTTCGTCAGATCCGCGTCCCTAGCCCAAGCCGCCGTCACGCACCTCAGCACGCCGTAATCGTATTTTCCGCCCAGCGCTTCGAACAGCGGTTTCAAGCCGCGCCGTTCCTCGTCCGGCAAGCCGTGCGATGCCGCCCGGATTTCCGCCAGTTGCTCCGCATTCAGAGACACTACCTCCTGCAGTTCCGCCCGGCCGTTTTCGATGGCGACGGCCAGATGGGCCTGGATGGTGGGAACCTTGAGTCCGCGCCGCTCGGCGATCTGTTCTACGCTCAAGCCGAGCCGAAACAGCGCCCAGGATTCAGCGGCGGTATCGTTGAGGGCGGGCTTCGCGAGGGGCGCGGGGCCGTGTTCCCGGATCACGGCCAGAAAAGCCGCCCCGTAACGCTCCAGCTTGCGCCCGCCGATCCCCGAGAGCCGGCCCAAGTCCGCCAGGCTTCGCGGCCGCCGCTGCGCCATGTCCAGCAGTACCGAGTCGTGGAAAATCACGTAAGGCGGCACCGACTGCTCGTCGGCCAAGCGCTTGCGCAGGATCCGCAGGGCGTCCCACAACCGGCGATGATCCGGATCGGCCAGACTCGGGCTCGGCGCCGACGAGCGGCGGGCGACGGTCTTTTCCGCGTCCTGCCGAAACCGCAGCTGCGCTTCGCCGCGCAGTACCGGCCGCGAACTTTCGCTGAGCCTCAAGGCGCCGTGAGCGTCGTGGTCCACGACCAAATGACCCAGGGTGACGAGCTGGCGGAATACCGACAGCCACTGCTTCTCGTCCAGGTCCTTGCCGATTCCGTAGGTGCTCAAGTGGTTGTGGCCGAGCCGCTGGATGCGCTCGTTGTTCTTGCCCAGCAACACGTCGATGACGTGGTGGGCGCCGAACCGCTGGCTGGTGCGGTAGACGCAGGACAGCGCCTTGCGGGCCGCCTCGGTGCCGTCCCAGGTCAGGGGCGGCGTCAGGCAGTTGTCGCAGTTGCCGCAAGGGTCGCGCAAGTCTTCGCCGAAATAGCGGAGCAGGGTCTGCCTTCGGCAGGAAGTCACTTCGCAGAAGCCGAGCATGGCGTCCAGCTTGTGCCGTTCCACCCGCTTGTGCAGTTCGTCGGCCTCGGAATTCTCCACTATCTGCCGCAAGGTGATGACATCTTGCAGGCCGTACACCAGCCAGGCGTCGGCCGGCTGCCCGTCGCGCCCGGCGCGGCCGGTTTCCTGGTAATAGGCCTCGAGGCTCTTGGGAAGATCCAGGTGCGCCACGAAGCGCACGTTGGGCTTGTCGATGCCCATGCCGAAGGCGATGGTGGCGACCACGATGACGCCATCCTCCACCAGAAAGCGCCGCTGGTTGCGCTGGCGCTCCTCGTTGGGCAGGCCGGCGTGGT
Source organism: Methylococcaceae bacterium (assembly GCA_902810705.1). GTDB lineage: Bacteria > Pseudomonadota > Gammaproteobacteria > Methylococcales > Methylococcaceae > CADDYU01. The sequence goes on along the minus strand of CADDYU010000148.1, from coordinate 4,938 downwards.
AGGGCAGGGCGGTAAAGCCTTGGCCGCTCAGCCAGTCCGCCGTCTCTTCCACCTTCCTGCGCGACAGGCAGTAGACGATGCCGGAATCGTCGGGATGCTCGGTTCTGAGGAAATGCAGAAGCTGGGCGCGGGCGTTCTGCTTGGCGGCAATGGTGTAGCGGATGTTGGGCCGGTCGAAGCCGCTGCAGAAGACCTGCGCCTCTTCCAGCCCCAGCCGGACGATGATCTCCTGCCGGGTGCGCTCGTCGGCGGTGGCGGTCAGGGCGATGCGCGGAATGTGGGGAAACCGCTGGTGCAGCAGCGACAACTGCCAGTAATCCGCCCGGAAATCGTGTCCCCACTGGGAGACGCAATGGGCTTCGTCGATGGCGAACAGGTTGATTCGCGCCCGTTCGAGGATGGCCAGAAACCGCTCAGTGAGCAGCCGCTCCGGCGCCACGTACAGCAGGTCCAGCGCGCCTTTCATAAACTGCCGCTCGACCCGCCGCTGATCCTCCGGGAGCAGGCTGGAGTTCAGGAATGCCGCGTTGACCCCCAGTTGCCGCAGCGCCTCCACCTGATCCTGCATCAAGGCGATGAGCGGCGAGACCACCACTCCGGCGCCGGGCCGCGCCAGGGAGGGTATCTGGTAGCACAGCGACTTGCCCCCGCCGGTAGGCATCAGCACCAGGGCGTCGCCGCCGCCGATGAGCCGGTCGATGATGTCGGCTTGGAGGCTGCGAAAGCTTTCGTAGCCAAAGACGGCGCGAAGAATCTGGAGCGGCGAATCGGTCATGGTGGGGATGGCAAGTGGCGAGGATATTCGGTGCGCCGCATTGTACAGGCGGCGCACGGTACGAATCATTCGTCGATTTCCGGAAATCTTCGAAGCGCTATCAGGGACGTGCTTGCCCAGCCTAGCTTTCGATAGAAGTCTAGCGCCCTCGTGTTGTTTCGGTCGGCCAAAAGCTGCAATCGGGTCAGGCCGTTGTCCAAGGCCCAGGCATCCAGTTGCTTGAGTAGCAGGCGGCCGATGCCTCGGCCCCTGAATTCCTCGGTGATCACCAAATCCTCCACCCAGCCGGAGCGGCCGCCCTCGGCGGTGGAAATCACGGTCTGGACGGAGCACAGGCCGATCACCTCGCCCTCGTGCTCGGCCACCAGCACGCAGTCCTTGCCGCTGTCCAGGAGCAGCTTTAAGCCGGCGCGTTGCCGGGCCTCGTCGAAGCTAAAATCCGTTTCGATCTTGAACAGCGCCTCAAGCAGCCGAACCAGACGGCCCACATCCCGGAGTTCAGCCTTTCTAACGTGAAATGCCATGGATGAATACTTCCTGGTCTAGTTTTTGCTCTTGATTTCAAGCCGGTTGATCGCGTACGCGCTTCCCGCCTGGCATTTCGTTAGAATAGCCCTATTCCATCGGCTCTTGGCCCCCCCGGCCTTGGGGGACAAGGGTCCTTGCGTCAAGGAGGCTCGATGATCAGAAAAATCCTCATCGCCAACCGCGGCGAAATCGCGGTGCGTATCATTCGGGCCTGCGCCGAGATGGGCATCCGTTCGGTGGCGATTTATTCCGAGGCGGACCGCTTTAGCCTGCACGTGAAAAAAGCCGACGAGGCTTATTGTATAGGCTCGGAGGAGCTGGCCGGCTATCTCAATCCTCACCGGATCGTCAATTTGGCCGCCGAGACCGGCTGCGACGCCGTCCATCCGGGTTACGGCTTTCTGTCCGAAAATCCCGAGCTGGCCCAAGCCTGCGCCGCCCGCGACATCGTGTTCATCGGTCCTGACGCCGGGACCATCCGCCTCATGGGCGACAAGACCCAGGCCCGGGCCGCGATGATCGCCGCCTCGGTGCCGGTGACGCCGGGCAGCGAGGGCAATCTGGAAAGCCCGGAAGCGGCGCTTCGGGAAGCGGAGCGGATCGGCTATCCGGTGATGCTGAAGGCGACCTCCGGCGGCGGCGGGCGCGGCATCCGGCGCTGCGACAATGCGGCGGAGCTCCGGCAGAATTACGCGCGGGTCGTCTCGGAGGCCACCAAGGCGTTCGGCAACGCTGAGGTCTTCCTGGAAAAGTGCGTTGAACGGCCGCGGCATATCGAAGTGCAGGTGCTGGGCGATCATCATGGCCAGGTGGTGCATCTCTACGAGCGCGACTGCTCCATTCAGCGCCGCAACCAAAAGCTCATCGAAATCGCGCCCTCGCCGCAGCTCACTTCGGAGCAACGCGACTACGTGGGTCAGCTGGCGGTCCGCGCCGCCCGCGCGACGAATTACCGCAATGCGGGCACGGTCGAGTTCCTGCTGACCGAAGCGGGCGAATTCTATTTCATGGAAATGAATACCCGGGTGCAGGTGGAGCACACCATCACCGAGGAAATCACCGGGCTCGACATCGTGAAGGAGCAAATCCGTATCGCCGAGGGACAGCCCCTGAGCTTTAGCCAGGAGGAGGTCCGGATTCACGGCTACGCGATGCAGTTCCGGGTCAACGCCGAGGATCCGAAAAACAATTTCCTGCCGAGCTACGGCCGGATCACCCGTTACTATGGGCCGGGCGGTCCCGGTGTCCGCATCGACACGGCCATCTACATGGGCTACGAAATCCCGCCCTTTTACGATTCGCTCTGCGCCAAGATCATCGTCCGGGCGCGAACCTGGCCGGAGCTGCTCGCCCGCGGCCGGCGCGTGCTCGACGATATCGCCATCGGCGGCGTCCGGACCACGCTGCCGTTCTACCGGGAAATTTTGAACCATCCCGACTTCCAGCGGGGATCATTCAATACCAGCTTTCTGCAGGATCATCCCGAGCTTTTGAACTACTCCTCGAAGCGTGGACGCAGCGAGGCGACGTTGGCCGTCGTGGCGGCCATCGCCGCCCACGTCGGCATATAAATCGGGAGGGTCGGCGCTCCGGCCGCAACCCCGCTACAGCGGTTTACGAAACTTCCCAGAGGTCGCCATGAGCAAAGTCTTCATTACCGACACCGTGCTGCGCGATGCCCATCAGTCGCTGATCGCGACCCGGCTCCGCACCGAGGATATGCTGCCCATTGCGGAGAAGCTGGACCGGGCCGGCTTCTGGTCCCTGGAAGTCTGGGGCGGCGCCACGTTCGACGCCTGCCTCAGGTTTCTGAAGGAAGATCCCTGGGAGCGGCTGCGCCGGCTCCGCCGCGCGCTGCCCCATTCCCGGCTGCAAATGCTGCTGCGCGGCCAGAACCTATTGGGCTACCGGCACTATTCGGATGACGTGGTGCGGGAATTCGTGCGCCTCGCGGCTCAGGAGGGCATCGACGTGTTCCGGGTGTTCGACGCCCTCAACGACATCCGGAATCTCCGGACTTCGATCGAGGCCGTGAAAAAAGCCGGCAAGCACGCCCAGGCCGCCATCTGCTACACCGTGAGCCCGGTGCATACCGTGGATTTGTACGTGGAACAGGCCCGGGATTTGGTAAGCATGGGCGCCGACAGCATCGCCATCAAGGACATGGCGGGCCTGCTCACGCCCATGGCGACGGCGGAACTGGTGTCGGCTCTCGGGGCGAGCCTGAAAGTACCACTGCATCTGCATACCCACGCCACGGCGGGCCTCGCCGAAATGTGCCAGTTGAAAGCCATCGAACACGGCTGCACCCACGTCGACACGGCCATCTCGTCCTTCTCCGGCGGCACCAGCCACGCCCCCACCGAGAGCATGGTGGCGGCCCTGCGCGGGACCCGCTACGACACCGGCTTGGATCTGGAGCATTTGCAGGAGATCGCCGCCTATTTCGCCGAGGTGCGGAAAAAATACCGCCGGTTCGAGAGCGAATTCACCGGGGTCGACACCCGCGTGCAGCTCAGCCAGGTGCCGGGCGGCATGATGTCGAATCTGGCGAAGCAGCTGGAAGAGCAGGGCGCCCTGCACCGCATCCTGGAAGTGTTCGACGAGATTCCGAGGGTGCGCCACGATTTGGGCTATCCGCCTCTGGTGACACCCACCTCGCAGATCGTCGGCACCCAGGCGGTGCTGAACGTGATCACCGGGGAGCGCTACAAATCCATCACCAACGAGGTCAAGCGCTATCTGCAAGGTGGCTACGGCCGGCCGCCGGCGCCGGTCGATCCGGATTTGCAGCGCCGGGCCATCGGCCGGGAGCAGGTGATCGAATGCCGCCCCGCCGATTTGCTGAAACCGGAGCTCGGAAAGCTCAAGCGGGAAATCGGCGATCTCGCGGAGAGCGACACCGACCTGATGATCTATGCCATGTTTCCCGAGGTGGGCAAAAAATTCCTGCAGGAACGCCGAGAGGGCGGCTTGAGCCCGGAACCCCTGGAATCCCCGGAAACGAGCCCGGCGCCCGCCGAACGCGGCGCCGTTCCCACCGAATTCAGGGTCTTCGTGCACGGCGAGTCCTACGATGTGCACATCACCGGGGCCAACTTCAACGATCATCGAAAGCGGCGGTTCTATGTCACCCTGGACGGGGTGCCCCAGGAGGTCGAGCTTGAAGTCCTGAGCGGTCACGAGCGCGGCCCCGCTCCGGGCGGCCGGCTTTCGCCCCGCAAGCCCGGCGACGTAGTGGCCGCGATGCCCGGCAACATCGTGGCGATCCTGGTGCGGCCGGGGGAACGCGTCAAGGCGGGGCAGGGGGTCCTGGTGACGGAAACCATGAAGATGGAATCGGAAATCCAGGCGCCCATCGGCGGGACCGTCGCCGCCATCCACGTCAAGAAGGGCGACCGGGTGAATCCCAACGAGGTCTTGATGGAAATCGAGCCGTAGCGTCCTTTACTGGACTTTACTGGAACGCTGTCGACCCCCTTAAGAGGTTTCGGCCTGCCGGGGGGCTGCCCGATGAATTTTGCCGCCCACCACGGGTCTATTTTCCAGCGGCCCCATTAATTTAAATTTAGGCCGTTCTCGGTCCCGCGCGGAAATCAGAAGAAACTCCAAAAAACCGGAGCATGGCCATGTTC
>CADDYU010000147.1 GCA_902810705.1 Methylococcaceae bacterium | reverse complement strand
GCTCGTCGGCGTCCTGAGCCTCGGCGAGGTCCCCGCGACCGTCCTGCTCGCCCCGCAAAAGCCCCCGATGCTTGTCCCCGCCCTGATGACGTGGGTCCACACGCTGCGGCTCGACCCGATGATCGAAGGCGCGCTGTTGATGGCGGGGCTCACGTTCGGCCTCGGGCTGCTCGCGGCGCTGATCGCCTTCGTCTTCCGCTCGCAAATGCCGAATGCCGAAGGTCGAATGTCGAATGCAAGGCGCCGGTGCCTGCTCTTCACCGCGACATGCGCCCTTCTCGCTTCGAGCTTCCTCTGCGGATGCTCCCGCTCGTCGGCTCCCGACGACGTCTGGCTCACCACCGGCACCGCCCCCGGCCAGGTCGTCTACCCGCGCGGCATCACCTACTCGCCCGCCGTCGACCAGTTCTACGTCGTCGACCGCATGGCCCGCATCCAGCGGCTCGATCGCGACGGGCACTGCCTCGCTGCCTGGCAGATGCCCGACTGGAAGGTCGGCAAACCCGTCGGCCTCTCCGCCTCCCCCGACGGCACCGAACTGTGGGTCCCCGACACCCACTACCACCGCGTGAAGGTCTACACGCCCGACGGCCAGGAGAAGCTCACCTTCGGCACCGAAGGCACCGGCCCCGGCCAGTTCATCTACCCGACCGACGTCGCGTTCGACGGCAAGGGCCGGGTCTTCGTCAGCGAGTACGGTGACCACGACCGCATCCAAGTCTTCACCCGCACCGGCCAATACCTCTACGCGTTCGGCCGCTTCGGGCAAGGCGACGGCGAGTTCTCCCGCCCGCAATCGATGGTGATCGACAAGGGCTTGGTTTACGTCACCGACGCCTGCAACCACCGCCTCAACGTCTTCACGACGGATGGTCAGTTCGTCCGCAACATGGGTTCGGTCGGCGACGGCGCCGGCCAGTACCGCTTCCCCTACGGCCTGGACATGGATGCCGACGGCCGCCTGATCGTCTGCGAGTTCGGCAACAACCGCGTGCAACGGGTCGACAAGCAAACCGGCAAGGGCCTGGCGAGCTGGGGCCGCGGCGGCCGCCAGCCCGGCGAGCTGGCCTACCCGTGGGGCGTCTGCGTCGACAAGCGAGGCCGGGTCGTCGCCGTCGACGCGGGGAACAACCGGCTGCAGGTGTTCGAGTTCTAAGGGATGACGGTCAGGTCAACCAAAATTCGCTTGGTCGCCCGCACGACCACAGCAGTGCGAACCCACTCCATTGGCCGTCTCGCGCACGACTCAACTGCCAATCTTACGATTGCGCCCGTCTGTAGTTGTTGACTGTCCCAACCGTCGGCGAGTTGTGCGGGCTTGCGACGATTGAGGCTCCGGGCCGGATCAGCAGTGCGAACGGCACGCTTTGCCGGTTTCAGACCGAGCCCAGCTCGAACGATTCACACTGTCGGTACTGTCGTGGTGCTCGCTGATAATGGCGTCGGAAGGCGCGGCAGAACGAGGCGGTCGTGGCGTAGCCGACTTTGGCCCCCACTTCCGAGATCGACATCCGCGTGCTCCGCAGCATCGACGCGGCGTCCTGCAGGCGCACTTCCCGCAGCACCTCGCCCGGCGGGCGCTGCCACTGTTGCGAGAGCTTGCGCGTCAAATAGGCGCGCGAATACCCCATGGCGGAGGCGAAATTTTTCACGGTGCCCGGCGCGTACGAGATCAACCGCGACGGCTCGATCGCGGCGAGCACCGAGCGATCCCTCGGTGGCTGGTTTGCGATCGCGTCCCTCCACCAGGCGTTCATCCAGCGGCAGGTGCGTTCCGACCAGACGAGCGGGTCGTCGTGCGGCTGTCGCTGCGCCAACCGCACGAGCCGCCGCAGCACGCGGACGACCTCCGAGTCCTGAGGGAACCGCTGGATTTGCCCGAACTTCTGGTGCAGGAAGTCGAACGTGCGCAGGCCCAGTTCGCCCATCACGGAAAGCCAGATGGTCTGCACCGGCACGTCGCGCACGGGCCGGAGCATCCAATCGGGGTCCGGTCGGCGTGTCACCAGCGCCTCGCCTGCTTCAACCCGGTGACGTTCGGTGCCATTGCGGTAATAAATCGTGCCCGACAGCACGTACTCGAAGCACCCGTTGGGCTCCATTGCGTCCATGAACATTGCGTGGGGTGGGGGAGTCGACAGAAAGTCGTTGATGCCGCATTGGTGCGGCCGAAAGTGCGGCCCGTCCCACGAGTCGGCGGTGATGAGAAGGTTGCCGGTGAACTTCGGACCGTACTTGATCGGCTGGTTCCGCGCCATGCGACCAACTTAGCACGTGGGTCTCACAATGCAAAGATAGAGACAAAAAGTGGTGGTGGTTCACTATCGCCGTGGCACGGGCGTCCCGCCCGTGTTTGATGCTCCCGACACGGGCGGGACGCCCGTGCCACGTTCAAACTGCACCACCACCCAAAAAGCGCATCCGCCGCCCCTGGGCCGGACGTCGGGGTCCGTTCGCCGTCGAGCGGTATCGGTTTCATGGATTATCGCGCGAGCCGGCCGACGACCTCCGCGGCCGACGGCGGGTCGCCCAGCCGGTGCAGCGTCCAATGCACGGTCATCTGCGAAGTCTGGGCGGGTCCTAAGTTACCCCTGGGGGCGGTGAGTTCCAGCTCGTAATACGCGTCTGCGGGGCCGGCGGGGGTGGCCGGCGGGCTGGAGAACACCTGTGCGACCTCCGTCGACGGCGGACGGGCGACCCTCGCCAGTTGCTGCACGAATAGCACTCGGCCGCGCTGCGCCGCCAGCACGTCCGCGTCCAGGCCGACCTTGGCCGACTTGTCCGGCGGCGGCACGAGCGTCAGGAGATTCGTCGCCGCGGCCTCCACCCGCCAAGGGGCCGCGTACATCAGTTGCCACGTCCCACCCGGTCGAAGGCGCGCCAGCACGGCGTCCGGTGGGGGGACGGCCGATACCGTCCAAGCGGCCCACTCGCCGGGCACGGGGCGCTCGGCCGCCAGTCGAGATTCGATCGTGACGCGGCTGCCCGCGTCCGCGAGGTGGATGCGGCGGGTCACCCGCATGCCGTGGGCGCCGAAGGGCGGCGAAGTCAGTTGCAGCGTGCTCTGATCGACGACCCGCACCGCGTGGGCCGTCGATTCCAGCGCCGCCGGTGGCGGCCAATCCCGGCCGAACTCCTGCTTCCATTCCTGCGGCCACGGCCAGACCTTGTCCCCGCCGTGGTTGGACCACTTCAACGCCGCCGCCTCAGTCGCGGCGGTCGAGCGTCCAGGGTTCGTCCAGAGCTGGTTTTCACCACCGACAAAGCCGTACCGCATGACCCGACCGACCGCCGGCGCGACCACCAGCTCCACCGTTCCGTTGCTCAGCCGGTAACAGTCCCCCCAGTCGAGATAGGCGCCTCGCTCGATCGTCGCACGCCGGGACGCACATCCGGTGGCGGTGAAAACGGCGACGAGTAGGAGGGCGAGAACCCGGCGCTTGATCATTGCGGAGCATGCTTCACGACGCGGGTCCCTCCGAGCGCCGCGGCGCGACGACGCGCTAAGGGGTCACCAATTCACTCAAACACCAGCATCGCCCGATGATCACTTGAGGTATTTCGATGGCTTTTCCATGCCGTATCGCTTGATGCCGTAATCGTAGTTGAACAGAGAGTCGTCCTGATCCTGCAGATACCGATAGCCGGTGTAGGGGTCGATATTGCTGGCGGCTTTCCAAGTCAACGAATCGACGTGGCTGTCGGCAAACAGGATGTTGGTCGACTTCCCACCGCCGTGGACAAACAGACATTTGAAGTTGTTAGACACGTCCAGCCTCCACCAGGCGGTGGCCCATGCCGACTGATGAGGGGCGTCGGTTTTCCAGCTTTCCGTGAGCACGCCAAACTCCGAGGCATGGCGGATCTTGCTGGGCTTCACACGCCGCAGCTTGTTGTTGACTTCCTTGCCGGAATCATCCTTGTCATCTCCGGCCCACTCGTTGGCCCCGACAATGAGGTTCGCCCACCATTCGGCATAAAAGCTCAAGCCGTTCATGCCATAGGTGAGGGTGATCGGCGTGCCGCCTCTATCCGCTGGCACGCTGGGGCAGTGGATGAGGTTGAGCGGCATCACGCTGCCCAAATTGGTATTGCTGCCGTCATCGGGGAGGCTGGGGCTGCCCAGCAACGTCCCACGGACATAGGGCGTCAGCGCCTCGGGCCAGCGGTAGTTGGGATAGCTGTTGTAATTATTGGTGTACTGGGCAAAGGCGAGGCCAAGCTGCCGCATATTGCTCATGCAGGTCACCTGCTGGGCGCTCTGCCGGGCCTTGTTCAGCGCCGGGAGCAGAATCGAGATCAGCAGGGCGATGATGCCAATGACGACCAGCAGTTCGACGAGCGTGAAACCGCGCAACTTCCGTACCGCCGGGGATGGGTGTGACATGGTCGCAGTCTCCTATGCACGATGTGCCAGCGAACGCCGCCGCCTGCTTCGACGTTAGAGATGAATGTTGTTCGGCGCAGGACATGCGGCGTCGGTAGAGAAACATACCCCGATCACATCCACCGTGGTGTTGCTTTTTCGTGATAAAAGATGCGCAATGTGCCCTAAAGCCGATCGCCACGAATAAACCCGAAACGGTGACCGACTGGATTCCGCGCCGCCGAAGCACGTTTTTTTAAAGAAAGGCGCGTCCGTCCGTTTTTGCTCGGTCGCCCGACACACTCGCCTGACGCTCAGCGCCGATACGTTCGCGAGCGAGGATGACCGGATTGTGCCGACTCAGTTGATGCCATGTCCAATTCAATGCGCTCGGTGCAAAGCGCATGCGACGGTCATGGTCATGCTCCAGCCTAACCGCGGCGCAGCGGCAGCAGCACGTTGACCATCGCGAAAGACATTCCCTCTTGACGCTGGCCCTATGATTTGCAAACAAAAAAAAGGGACTTGCATTTTCTGCAAGTCCCTTTCGGATCAGAAGTAGCGGGGGGAGGATTCGAACCTCCGACCTCCGGGTTATGAGTCAGATTCGGCCCAAAATCGGCAAATCTGGCCGTGCCCGACATTTGCGCTTAATTCCCGCTCAGGCAGAGCGTTAGCACAGGAAAATTTTACTCTGCATGAGCGGCAAGACAAGCACTTTCTGCTCGAAATAGGGGAAGTTTAGGGGAAGTGTTGTTGAACCCTCCGATGTATAATCGCGGCGACCTTTCGGGGCGAAACACTCTCCACTTCCTCTCATGCCCCGCTTTCCTTGTCGGCACCCTCGCGCTCTCGAATCGCGGTTCGGAAGTTCTTCACGAGTGCCGATTCGTCGCTCTTTCGCCAGGCGATTGCCAGCTCCACCTGATCCGATCGATCTTTCAATTCTCGCAGGGCGATTCCTTTCAGCCGAAGCTTGCGCGCGGAGGCGGGCAGCAGCGAGATCCCCTGCCCCGATGCGATCATCGGATACAGCGCGCTTTCGTCCTGCGCTTCCGTGGCCACCTCCAATTCAAACCCTGCCTTGCGGCAGATCGCCGCCACTTGCGCACGGTAACCGAAGTCGCAATCGCGGCGGTTGAAAATGAATGATTCGTTGGCGAGATCGGTCAGACGCAGTGACTTGTGTCGGGCCATCGCATGATTTCGGGGCAGCGCCGCCACTATACCTTCGCGAAGGATCACCTCGACATCAACGCCATCAGGGGCAACGGGCGGGCACAGGAACCCAAGATCAATCCGGTGCTCACGTAGGGCTGCCACCTGCTCGGGACAATACAGGCGCCGCAATCCGACATCCACCGCCGGCCAGCGACGGCGGAACACCGACAACGTTTTCGGTAGGACCGTCAGAGCGGCGTAGACAATGTAGCCGACGATAAGCCCACCCCGTTCCCCTTGGCCGGTACGCCGCGCCACTTCCATTGCCGCTTCCGCTTTGGCTACGATATCCTTGGCCTGCGCGAGAAATAATTTGCCCGCTTCGGTCAACTGCACGTGGCGGCGCGATCGACTCAAGAGCGCCGTGCCGACTTCATCCTCTAACTGCTTGATCTGCTTACTTAAGGGTGGTTGAGAAATGAACACGCGCCGGGCGGCGCGGCCAAAGTGCAACTCTTCCGCCACGGTGATGAAATAACGCAGGTGCCTCAGTTCCATACACATATCTTCCGAGTGGGCTTCAACATGCCTTGTCCAGAGAACATACGATTCAATTCATGGTCTGGATAATTAGCGGCCGGAGTTGCGGCCAAGCGAACTGCTCCTGATTCCCTCCACGAATGATTCAAGAGCTAAAAAGTATTGGACGGACGGCGGCAGGGTAAATACAGATAAGCGGTGAGCTTTATGCTCGCAGGAAGGGTTGGAGGGGACGGCGATCACCCGATTCGCCGTCAAGGTGCCGGCCCCGTTGAAAACCGTGCGTGTTTCCGGTTGCGCGGGTCGGGCTGACAACGTTACAGCGGCATCGGGCCGAGGCGGTAAGGGCTGACGCTATAGGCCCAGATACATTCCTGCATTCCGCGGCGTTCAATCAATCCCATCATGGGCTGTTGGTAAAAGCGCCGACCGATTTGCGCGCACCGCCGCGACCATGCACACCGCTGGTTTGAAGAAATGCGAGGATCGCCTTGCCACCGATACCTATAACGGAGTTTGTCGCATGGGATGAGCTTGGATTTGCAGTTGATCGATTGTGCTTCGGCAGACCGGTGGCGGAAGCCAGAACCGGATCGAGAACGCGAGCCGCACGGCAATATCGATTTCGCCCCGGGCAGGTGTTTGCCGTCATTTGGCACCGATGGCGGAAGAACGGCCGGCAGCATCGTGCGATCGCAATCGTCGAGACGCTCGCTAATCCCTCTGACGGGGTTTGCCTGCCAGGTATATCTCAGCCGGTCCGCGTACATGCGATGACCGACCAGCATGGTCCGGCGGGACAAGGTGGCGGCGTGGATCGGTGGCTGCTTCTCATCCAGAGCATTCAGCGCGAAGGCATGGACACGAGCAAGGTACCCACTTCCTACTGGCGCCTCGCGTCGTTCCAAATCATGCTTCAACAGCGGCCGTCGCTTCCGGAACTTCCGGCCTCTCGGAAGAGGAATCCGTGTGAAAGGTCCAAAACTTGGTCGAAACTGGAAGATCAGCTTGATCGTGGTGGCCGCAATGGCAATGGCTTCTACCGCGGGCAATCGCCAGATCGTAATCAACACGTCCCCGAGCGTTCCGCCAGGGGTTTATCTGCGTTCGACGGAGCCGCCACGCGTGGGCGCGATCGTTGATTTTCGCATCCCGCCAGCGGCGCGGCAATACGTGCTGGCACGCACCGGCAAGAGCGGAGCGGACTGGTACATCCTGAAGCCAATCGTGGCCGGACCGGGAGACTGCGTTGACACGACGGGCGAATACCTCGTCATCAACGGACGTCAAATCGCACCGATGCCGTCGCAAACCGACGACGACGGCCGGCCACTGCCGCGCTGGCGAGAGAGCCGTGTGCTCGCGGCTGACGAGTTCTTCGTTTTCTCTAATCGCATTCCCCACAGCTTCGACAGCCGTTGCTATGGCCCGATTCGTTGTCGGTGGATCGAGGCGGTGCGCACGCCGCTGCTTACGTGGTGACGGTACTACAACCGGCACTGATTTTGACAAGAGCGCTCCGGGGGGTGCCGCATCGGGGCGCGCTACTTGCAGACAGTCGCATCCCGCTCGCCCGCTTTCGCGGTGGGGTCAACGATCGCTGAGAGCAGATCCTGAAAGGCGACCGGTTTCACTAGATGCTTGTTGAAACCCGCGGCCGCGCAGTCGCGGCCCATCTGCTCTTCGGAATGACCCGTCATGGCGATTCCTGGAACACCGTACTGCGATGCGAGTTCGCGCATGAGCTTAAGGCCGTCATCATCCGGGAGCCCAATATCGGACACGACTAAGTCACAGCCCGGCTGCTTTGCCAGCGCCCGCGCCTGTCCTGCCGTTGCCGCCGAGGACACCTCATGGCCAGCCAAGCGCAACATGCGCGCGAGAACGCGAAGCGTGTCCTTATGATCCTCGACGAGTAAAATGCGAAGCATCGTCATAATGCGCGGCACTGGTGAAAAAGCCCTCTGCCCAAGGCGACCTCAACATTATATCGCGCACGGCCGATCTGCAACGGAAACACCGCGAATCGGATGTGGCATACCACGTCCGAGAAATCGGGGCGGCCGATGCATTCCCCGCAGGCGGGTTCGGAATAAACGGAATTGCAAGACCAATTCCACCCGGAGCACCGCAGCCGCTGACGTCTGCTGACGTGATTGACCGGTCACCGCAATGGTGTATCCTACCGACGATCATTCCTCGGGCAGTTGGTGTCGCCTGGTTGCTAGGCCGATTGAAATTCCAAGCGAACCGAGCCTCCAAGGAATAAGTACGGGCCGATCGGTGACCGCTGCGACCGTGTTTGACTAGGCATGTGGTCGTTCGAGTGCGCCCAAAAGGAAGTGCGCACATGCCCGTTCAAGATCTCACCGCAGACCTTTTGGAAAACCGCTCGTTTCCGCAAATCGCCGCCACGCTACGCGCCCGATCGCGACAGATCGTCGAGCGGTGGGAGCAAGCCGTTCGCCGTACCCTGCCGGGTGCCGACGAGTTGACGCTCGTCCAAGTCCGTGACCACATTCCGGCAGTATTGGAACGGATGGCAAAGGCATTGGCCTCCGACCAACCCGCCGCCACTCGCGAACTCCAGGAAGCGTCGCTGTCCCACGGCGAGGTCCGCTTTCACCAGCAATACAACGTCCGAGAGTTGATCGTCGAATATCGGCTCCTGCGTCGCATCGTTCTGGAAGAGATCCACGCCGCCAGTGGCGGGGAACTCAGTGTCGTGGAGATCGTCGTCCTCGATATGGGCGTGGATACCGCGTTCGAGCAGGGATTGCTCGGATTCATTCACCACCAGAAGCGACAGATCGAGGCTGGCACGGAGGTGCAAAGTAAGTATCTGAGGTTCTTGTCACACGACCTACGGAACAACCTCAACCAAGTGGTCCTCGTTCTCGACCTGCTGCGCGGGCGCCTCGGGGCGATGCCCGAGTTTGCGGAGGATGTTGTTGACCTGACTGCGGCCCATCGAACCATCCGCGACACGATGGCGGGCATGGAAACGCTCTTGCAGGCCGAGCGATTGCGCAACGGCGCGATCGAACCCAAGAGTCAGCACGTAGACCTGCTGGTCCTCGTCTCTGACGTAGCGAGGCCGATAACGGCCGACGCGCACCAGAAGGGCCTTCACGTCATTTTTGAGTTCCCGCCGAGCGCGGGGGTCAACAGCGACCGCGAGTTGATTGCGCTCGCGCTACAGAACCTGATGGGGAATGCGGTGAAGTACAGTACCAGCGGCACCATCGGGGTGCGAATCGAGCCGCCAGCCACCGGCCAGGAGGAGGGATGGGTGGTGGCTGTAAGCGATCAGGGACCCGGCATCGCCCCCGAGAACCTACGACGAATCTTTGAAGCATTCGCCCGGGGCGACACCCACGGGCAGCCCGGCATCGGCTTGGGGCTCGCGATCGCCAGCCAAGCCGCCACCGCGCTCGGCGGGACGATTTCTGTAGAATCGCAAGTAGGTGTCGGATCGACCTTCCGCCTTTTCCTCCCCAACTCACCTGCGCCACGGCAGCCACCCAGTCCGACGCAATGATGCGCGGCTCGTGAAGCATCCGTCCCGCGTGCGCCATCTCCTGTTGTTGGAAGCGCCGGGTCAGTTCTCGGTGCGGTTGGCACGTTCTGCGAGCACTGACGCGAAGACACCGCTCGCGAGGATCAGGAGCACCGCGCCCAGCAGCCATAACGTGGCGCGGCCGCCGAGCAGCGGGCGAAGCCACTGTGCCGCAAGCATTTTCACGCCCACCACCGCCAGCACCAATGCCAACGAAACCTTCAGGTACCGAAACCGCAGGAGCAGCGCCGCGAGCGCGAGGAACATCGACCGGAGGCCCAACACGGCGAAGACGTTGCTCGTGAAAACGAGGAAGGGGTCGGCGGTGACGGCGAAGACCGCCGGAGTCCACTGCGAACAGCACGTCCGTCGCCTCAATCGTAATCAGAGCCACGGCAAGTCGTGTTAGTGCCCAGTCCGCCCAGACCTTGGAGGCGCCGGTGCCATGCTCGCGGCGCGAGACGAACCGACCTCCCCGGTAATCGGCGGTTCCTGGGACGAGGCGGCGGACCAGCCGCACCCACCGAATGACACCTCACTGCCAAGTCCTTCGCGTCCTGCGGTGGGACCGCATTCACCCCACCCTGATCACATGGGCGACTTCGGCCAGGGGGCCGCCCGAGCGCCGCGGCGGGCTGGTCGAGCGGCGCGGGTGTCGCTTTCCCGCCGCGCGAACGGCGGTATAATTGGAAATACGCGATGTTAGCTCCCGAGCTGCGAACCACCGATCTGGCCCATTTCATGCGTGAGGCGATCCACGAGGCGCACGTTGCCGGGCAGGCGGGCGAGTTGCCGATCGGCGCCGTCCTCGTCATCCGGGGCAGGATCGCCTCGCGGGGGCACAACGCCAACCGGGCGACTCGGAGCCAACTGCGGCACGCAGAGATGGTCGCGCTGCTGGACGGCGGGCCGATGCTGTGGGAACACTACCGCGACGCAATCCTGTTCACGACGGTGGAGCCTTGCCCGATGTGCCTGGGGGCGGCGGTCATGGCCGACGTGCCCCACATCGTGTTTGCCGTTTATGACGCGCACGTCTGCTCCGGCGAAACGCTCGTGCTCGGCCAGGTAAATGCTTTGCGGCGGGCATAGAGTCCCAGGACCACGCCGAAGAAAACGTGAGCGGACAACGTGACCGCCACGAAAAGCGCCGTCAGACGGATGCCGAAGAAACCGGTGTACGG
>CADDYU010000146.1 GCA_902810705.1 Methylococcaceae bacterium | reverse complement strand
TGAGAGTGGTGGCGCCCCTGCCGAGGGGAAGTCCCCCATGGCGAACTCGTCGAATCGGTAGCCGCGTTACTCCAAGCGGCGCGCGAGGTCTTCAATCGATACCACCGCACTCACCGCAAGTACTCGCCATGCTCGGTTCGCAGGCCGCAAGATCTTCCTGAAGGGACTTAGCGCGGCAGCGGGCGCGTATGGACGAGCTGGCCGCTGGCCAGGTACTCGAGTTCCTCGGGAGTCGAGGGCCGCCCCAAGACGGCGTTGCGATGAGGATGACGGCCGAAGCGGACAATGACGTCCCGATGCCCGCGGGCTTGCGCCGCCGAATGCTCTAGCACCCTGCGCAGCTCCTCTGGCACCTGCTCGGCGAGTTCCTCGGCAAGCTTGACCGCGGTTTCCAGATGCGCGAGCTCCTCGGAGTGTCCCAGGGGCAAGAAGAAAAACGTCTTCTCCCACGGTGTCGCGAGAGCCCTGTAATGACCGATCTCGATGCCTTGAAGCGCCAGGGCGAGCGCCTTTCCGTCCTGCGCGAACGCTTGCGCCGTCCCCCGATGGAGGGATCGGGAGAACTGGTCGAGGACGATGATGAGCGCCAGCCTGGACCGTGGCCCGTGCGACCAGTGGTCGAGTTCACCCTGTTTAGCCCGCTCCAGCAGCGATGAAAACCGTTCGGCGATGCCTGGGTCCGCGCCTCCGCGAAACCACCATTCGAACTGGCGGACCATCGCCGCATGATCGTCCCGCAACTCCGGAGGGAACCAGAACTTCAGGACCGTTTCGTATTCTTCGGCCGGCATGCCGTTGCCTCCAGATCGCTCCCCAACCGCCACGGCGCTCCGAGACGGTATTGCAAAGAGCTTCCGCCTTATTCGGCCAACGCCACTTCCTCGGCCTTGTTCCGGTAGTCGGAAAGCTGATCGAAGTTCATGTATCGGTAAGTGTCCTCGGCCTGGGCCTCTAGATCATCCATATAGCGCATGTATTCCTCCAACGAGGGGATGCGGCCCAAGACCGAGCAGACGGAGGCCAGTTCCGCCGAGGCCAGGAACACGTTGGCCCCCGCACCCATGCGGTTGGGGAAGTTGCGGGTGGAGGTGGAGACCACCGTGGCGTTGTCCGCGGTCCGCGCCTGGTTGCCCATGCACAGCGAGCAGCCGGGTACTTCGGTGCGGGCGCCGACCTTGCCGTAGGTGCCGTACCAGCCTTCCTCGGTGAGTTCCATCTGGTCCATGCGAGTGGGCGGGACGATCCAGAGCCGGCCGGGCACCTGCTTGCCGAATTGGTCGAGGATTTTGCCGGCGGCGCGGAAATGGCCGATGTTGGTCATGCAGGAGCCCAGGAACACTTCGTCCACGCGAGTGCCGGCGACCGCCGACAGCGGCTTCACGTCGTCCGGGTCGTTGGGGCAGCAAAGCAGGGGTTCGGTGATTTGGTCCAGGTCGATTTCGAGGATTTCGGCGTATTCGGCGTCGGCGTCGGGTTCCAGCAGCACCGGGTCCGCCAGCCAGTCTTCCATGGCCTTGATGCGGCGGGCAAGGGTGCGCGCGTCGCCGTAGCCCTGCCCGATCATCCACTTGAGCAGCACGATGTTGGAACGCAGGTATTCCTCGATGGGCTCTTTGTTCAGGCGCACGGTGCAGGCGGCGGCGGAGCGCTCGGCCGAGGCGTCGGCCAGCTCGAACGCCTGCTCGATCTTCAAGTCGGGCAGTCCCTCGATTTCCAGAATACGGCCGTTGAAGACGTTCTTCTTGCCTTTCTTCTCGATGGTGAGGAGTCCCCGCCTCAAGGCTTCGTAGGGAATCGCGTGCACCAGGTCGCGGAGGGTGATGCCGGGCTGCATCCGGCCCTTGAAGCGCACCAGCACGGACTCGGGCAGGTCCAGCGGCATGACGCCGGTGGCGGCGGCGAAGGCCACGAGACCGGAACCCGCCGGGAAGGAGATGCCGATGGGAAAGCGGGTGTGGGAATCGCCGCCGGTGCCGACGGTATCGGGCAGCAGCATCCGGTTCAGCCAGGAATGGATGATGCCGTCGCCGGGCCGGAGCGACACGCCGCCACGGGTCATGATGAAGTCGGGCAGGGTATGATGGACCTCGACGTCCACGGGCTTCGGATAGGCGGCGGTATGGCAGAAGGACTGCATCACCAGGTCGGCGGAAAAGCCGAGGCAGGCCAAATCCTTCAGCTCGTCGCGGGTCATGGGGCCGGTGGTGTCCTGGGAGCCCACCGTGGTCATGTGCGGCTCGCAATAGGTGCCGGGCCGCACCCCTGCGACGCCGCAGGCCTTGCCGACCATCTTTTGCGCCAGGGTGTAGCCTTTGCCGCTGTCGGCCTGCGGTTTAGGCCGGCGGAATACCGGCGAGATGCCGAGGCCCAGCGCCTTGCGCGCCCGGTCGGTGAGGCCGCGGCCGATGATGAGCGGAATTCGCCCGCCCGCCTGCACTTCGTCGAGGAGGATGTCGTTCTTGAGCGCGAAGCGGCTCAGCACTTCGTCCGTTCCGTGGCGCTTGATGAGCCCCGCGTAAGGATAGATGTCGATCACGTCGCCGGTCTTGAGGCGCGACACGTCGCACTCGATGGGCAGGGCGCCGGAATCTTCCATGGTGTTGAAGAAGATGGGCGCGATTTTCCCGCCGATGCACACGCCGCCGGCCCGCTTGTTCGGAACGTGGGGGATGTCGTCGCCGATGTACCAGAGCACCGAGTTGGTGGCGGATTTCCGCGACGAACCCGTACCCACCACGTCGCCCACGAAGGCCACCGGAAAGCCCTTGGCCTTGAGTTCCGCGATCTGGACGGGCGCGTTGGTCACGCCCTCGCGGGGCACTTTCAGCATGGCCTTGGCGTGCAGCGGAATATCGGGGCGCGACCAGGCGTCCTGGGCCGGGGAGAGATCGTCGGTGTTGATCTCGCCCGGCACCTTGAACACGGCGACGGTGATGCGCTCGGGCACTTTCGGCCGGCTGGTGAACCAGTCCGCCGCCGCCCAGGCGTCCATGACGGCGCGGGCCTCCGGATTGCCGCTCTCGGCCTTTTCCCTAACGTCATGAAAGGCGTCGAACACCAGAAGGGTATGGGACAGCCCCTTGGCGGCCACGGGGGCCAGGGCAGGGTGGTCCAGGAGCTCTATCAAGGGCGCGACGTTGTAGCCACCCAGCATGGTGCCCAGGAGTTCCGTCGCGCACACCGGGTCCAGGATAGGAGAGCGGGCTTCGCCCTGGGCGATGGCGGCGAGAAAACCGGCCTTGACATACGCCGCTTCGTCCACTCCCGCCGGCACGCGATTGGACAAGAGGTCCAGCAGGAAGTCTTCCTCGCCGGGCGGCGGATTCTTGATGAGTTCCACGAGTCCCGCGGTCCATTCCGCGCTCAAGGGTTTCGGCACCAGCCCCTGTTCCGCCCGCTCGGCGGCGTGTCTGCGATAGTCTTCCAGCATTTCGGCCTCTCGTGTTTCTGGGTCTAATCCGGCGGAAAGCCGGGATGGTTTTGAGCAAGATCCAGGCGCTCCCGCGCTAAAACCTTGTCTCTATAATTGTCCATAATTATACGACCGCCCATTCCCCTTACCATGCCGGAACCATGCCATGAGCACTCTTTGCTACACCCATCCGGTTTTTCTGGCGCACGAAACCGGGCTCGGCCATCCCGAAAGTCCCGAGCGCCTGAGAGCCATCGAACGCGCTCTCGACAAACCGGAATTCGCGGGCCTGATTCGGCGCCAGGCACCCAAGGCCGGGCTTGACCGGGTCCGGCTGATCCATACCGAAAAACACATCGAGCGCGTCCTCGCCGACCTGCCCAAGATCGGCTTCGGCTATATCGACGCCGACACCGTGGTCTCCCCCGAATCCGGCGGAGCCGCCTTGCACGCCGTCGGTGCAGCCTGCGCCGCCGTGGACGCGGCGTTCGGCCAGGAAGCCCACAATGCCTTCTGCGCCGTGCGCCCGCCAGGCCACCACGCCGAACCCGACACGGCGATGGGCTTTTGCCTCTTCAACAATGTCGCCATCGCCGCCGAACATGCCCGGCGGAATCACGGACTCAAAAAGATCGCCATCGTCGATTTCGACGTGCATCACGGCAACGGCACCCAGAAAGCCTTTCAGGCGAACCCGGACGTGCTCTATGCCTCCACCCATCAACATCCTTGGTATCCCGGCAGCGGCCGCGCTAGCGAAACCGGGGTCGGCAATATTATCAATGTGCCTTTGAGCGCCGGCAGCGGCTCGAAGGAGTTCCGCGCCGGCATGGCGGACAAAATCTTGCCTCGCCTAGATCTGTTCGCGCCGGAACTCATCCTGGTTTCCGCCGGTTTCGACGCCCACCGGGACGATCCCTTGGCGGATTTGAATCTGGTGGAGGACGATTATGCCTGGGTGACCACGGAGTTAATAAACCTGGCGAAAAAATGGGCCTCCGGACGCTTGGTCTCGGTTCTGGAGGGCGGATACAATCTGAACGCCCTGGGAAGCAGCGTGGCGGCGCATGTGCGGGCATTGATGGGATAGGTATGAGCTTCGATAGGCCGGAACGCTCGTCCGAGCCGATTTGGCCGCATGCCTCGCTCCAAAGCGCCGGATTCGCGCGATATCGATTCGGTTCACGGCGGCGAGTTTCCGGGGCGGCCGTTTTTGGGAAAAGCGGAAAAAGGAGATTCGAAAATGAACATCGCGATCGGCTGCGATGCCTACGGCTATGCCCTGAAGGAAGTCGTCAAGCAGCGCCTCGCGGAACGCGGGATATGCGTGGAAGATCTGGGCGTGCATGAGGAGCGGGAAACCCGCGCCTATTACGAAGTCGCGTTCGAGGCGGCTTCCCGGGTAGCGCGGGGCGAGGTCGACCGCGCGGTCCTGGTGTGCGGAACGGGCATGGGCATGGCCATCGTCGCGAATAAATTGCCCGGCGTGTACGCCGCCGTCTGCGAGAACCGGAAAGCCGCGGAGCATGCCCGCTCCATCAACAACGCCAACGTCCTGACCCTGGGTGGCATGGTGACGCCGCCCGAAACCGCGGGCGAGATTTTGGACGCTTGGCTGGACACGGATTTCGCCTCGGGCTGGGAGCCGTCCATTCAAGATTTCCTGTGCCGCTCCATGGCCGACATCCGCGCTCTGGAGCACGCGGCCTCGGGCTTGAAACCCGATGCGTGACCGTAGCCGCCACGCGCCCGTTCTGCTCGTCTCGGAGTAAAACCCATGTGTCTTTGCGTTGCCGAGGCCGTCTTCGTCGATACGCAGACCACGAACTGGATACCGGTCCCCGGCGTCGTGGGCGCCGAATGGAAGGTGCTGCAGGAAGATCCCCATACCGGCGGTATCCGAGCGCTGGTCAAATTTCCCGCCGGCGCAATCGAGCCGCCCCACCACCACACCCACGGCCACTGGATTTATGTTCAGGACGGCGCCAAGCTCGTGGAAAATCTGAGCCGGGGCACGCGCTACCTTCTCTCCCAGGGGATGTATCTCCACACTCCCGCCCCGGATATCCATCGCGTCACCTATCTCTCCCGCTGTACCTTTCTGTTCGTCTCGGACGGTCCTTTTGATATGTTCTGGGACAACGAGGCACAGGGCGCCGTCCTGCCTTCCGCCTGATCGCGGGAACGCAATGGCTTGCCCCTATTTCTCAAGGAGCCGGGGCATCAATTCCACCAGATTGCAGGGCCGGGTGCGGTAATCGAGCTGATCCCGGATCAGATTGTCCCAGGCGGTGCGGCAGGCCCCGGAGGAGCCCGGCAGGCAGAAAATGTAGGTGCCGTTGGCGACACCGGCGACAGCGCGGGACTGGATGGTGGAAGTCTTGATCTCCTGGTAGGAAATCGCCCGGAACACTTCGCCGAAGCCGTCCAGGGTCTTGTCGAACAGCACCGACAGCGCTTCCGGCGTGCCGTCCCGCCCCGTCACGCCCGTTCCGCCCGTGGTCAGGACGACCTGGACGCCGGGATCGGCGATCCATTCCGACACCACCGCGCGGATGCGGTAAATGTCGTCCGGCGCGATGCGCTTTTCGGCCAGGCGGTGGCCGGCGGCGGTCAGCCGCTCGATCAGCGTTTTGCCGGACAGGTTGGTCTCCTCGGTGCGGGTGTCGGAGACCGTCAGCACGGCAATGTCGAGGGGAATGAAGATTCTTTCCGGAGTCATGACGCTGGGCTGAATGGCATAGGGCTTGCGCCCTCTCGTCCTCTAACCTACCGGACCCGGCGGGAACTCGCAAGCTCTGCGCCTTAATGGGATTGTTCCCGAGTTTCAGGACGCTTGCAGGAACATGCGCCCATTCCCTTCAGCCTTGGCGAGGGATGGAAACGATCCGCAAGGCTCCGGGTCGAAAAAGATGACAATCAGGGAAGGATTATCGCGAATACGAACAGGCGTTTCAGGGCGGCGACCTGGTGAGGAAAAGCCTTCGGTTGTCTGCAGCGGAATGCCGTTATCAAGGTGAACAGGGGAACGTTCTTCGAAAACCAACAGGAGCTTAGACATGCCGAGTCACTTCGATGAGGCCAAGAGACCCCTAAATGTGCTCTTGGTCCTTTCGCTACTGGCGGCGGTCTCGGGTTGTGCCGGGAATCCCCCTGTCAGTACCGTTTCCGGCGCGGACATGGCGATTAACCAAGCCATGAGCGCCAAGGCTTCCGAGTACGCGCCCATCGATTTGCAGCGGGCTTTGGACAAAGCGGCGCGGGCCAAGCAAGCCCTGTCTGACAAAAACTACGACCGCGCCCGGCGGCTGGCCGAGCAAGCTCAAGTGGATGCCCAGGCGGCCGAGGCCAGGGCCAAATCCGCCGAGGCCAAACGCACGGCGGAAGAAGCGCAGAAAACCATCGAGACCTTGCGTCATCAGGCACAGAGCCGTGGCGGACCGGGAACGGGCGCGCCCCGGGGAGGGATCGAAAATGCCAATCCATAAACGGAGTGACCAAGTCCGGCGGACGACGATCCTCGTGGCGGCCGTTTCGGTAATATGCGCCGGTTGCGCGACCTCCCGGAATCCCGTGCTGGAGCAGGCCAGGGCCGCCTATGAGAGGGCCCGGACGGATGCGAATGTCGCCAAATTCGCTCCGGTGCCGCTTGCCGAGGCCGGGCAGGCGCTACGCCAAGCCGAGCAGGCGTCCAACCGGGACGAGGCCAATCATCTGGCCTACATCGCCGAGCGGAAAGTGGACATCGCCGAGGCGGAAGCTCAAGGCAAGCTCGCCGAGAGCCAGGCGCAGAAACTCCTGGGCGATCGGGACAGGCTACTGTTGGAGCAGCGGAACCGGGAGGTGCAGGATTTGCAGAGACAATTGGCCCATCTGCAAGCGCAGAACACCGAACGAGGTCTCATGATCACCCTGGGCGATGTCCTGTTCGAAACGGGTCGGGCCGATCTCAAGCCGGGAACGCGACAGAGACTTTCCGAGTTGGTCAGGTTTTTGCTGGACCATCCCGATCGCCAGGTCGTCATCGAAGGCCATACCGACAATCGCGGCTCGACGGATTCCAACCTGGAGCTGTCCCAACGCCGCGCCGAGGCCGTGCGGGCCTTTCTGATCCGCGCCGGCGTCGATGCGGGACGCATCTCGGCGCAGGGCTATGGCGAAGCCTACCCCGTGGCATCCAACAATACGTCGGCTGGGCGGCTGCAAAATCGCCGGGTGGAAATTTATTTGCCCACCCCAGGCCAGGAAGCCGTCCGCCGGGGAACCTGAACCAAGGCGGTCCCGTGGAAGGGAAACCAACGGCGCTTTGCCTAAAGCATTAGGGGAAAAATCATGGTTGTCAGCATCACCCACCTCCAAGCGGCGCTTGCCATCCTGGCCGGGATTTTGATTCTGATTAAACCCGCGATTCTTAACTACGTGATCGCCATTTATCTGATATTGATCGGGGTATTGGCGCTGGTTTGAGAAGGGTCCTATTCGGTTTTCTTCTGACTGATATCCCGTCTGATATCAGTTATCGTGGTATGCTGGAACCTAGGCCGAGCCTCCCGATAGTTCCTTCGATTAAGCCTACATCGCCGAAAATGTTCCGCGCGTAGCGCCTACCGAGTGGGTCGAGGCAGGCCATGGCGCCTCGGCTGATCTTGGCGCGGGAGATCCGAGACTTCCAGTGGCGCGACGGACGCCGGGTCCTAGCAAAGGTTCGAACAGTCCCAGCAGATCCCGCCGATTCTGCAGAAACCAAAGATTGCCCAAATGGCCGCCGTAAGGGTAAATTCTAACCCTGTCGCCGAACATGTTTTCGAGGAGTTTCAAATCTTCCGCCGAAACCAGGAAATCGTCGGCGTTATGCATCACGTACACCTGGGCGTTGTCCTTTAAGGCCGGGATTATGGGCATGAGCGAGGCTTCCTCGGCCACGCCCTCGAAGCTTGCCTCCCGCCCCTTCGACTGGCGTAGCCATGGGGTCAGGACTTGCCGCACGTAATCAAGAATGTCGTAATTTTCGGCTTCTTTGAACCGCGCGCTGCGATAGCCCCAGCTGATCGGAGTCTTGAGTATCCCCGGGTGTTTCAACAGCTCGATCACGTAGAGCATATTGCCCACCGGAATTCTGAGGGCCTTGCCGATGAGATAGCGGAGGGGTTCCTCGCCGAGCCGCAGACGCTGGTCCCAGTTCGCGAAATATTCGGGGTCATCGATGCTTCGCCTGAGGGCCGCTCTCCCAACGCCGAACGCGTAGGCTTCGAGATTGTCCCGCACCTTTGGGCTATAGCGTTTTTCGAGGTCCGCGAGTTCATCGATCTTGCGAATGGCGGTGACCAGGTTGACTGGCGGATTCACCAACAAGGTGGTATCGAAACCGATTTTCTTTCGCTCGGTATCCAGCTTGGTCAAATAGCCCGCCTGAAGGGCGCCGTGGCTGAAGCCGATTAGGCCAATGCGGCCGATGCCTATCCGATAGTGATCGCGAATGTGCCGCAGCACGGCCTGCATGGCGGCGTACATATCTTCGCTGTCCTGCCCGGTAATTCCGGGAAAGCCGCTGCGGCTGGCCGCCAGGGCGAAGTTCCAGCTGAACGGAGAAGGCAGGGTGACGACGTGAAACCCGCGGTCCTTCAGCATTTGCGCCACGTACCGGCTGGAGCCCGTGTAAGCGGAACCGCCGAAACCGGGTATCAGAAAGATCAAAGGCGCCTCGCGGTCCTCCTGCGGCTGGAAGCGGACCCGCAGTTGGCCCTTCCCTTCCAGCAGGGGAATATCGTTCCGGCCGGGAAGCACATTCAGGCGCAAATATTGGGTATCGTCGTCCTCCAGCCGCTGGTCGCGGTCCTTCAGAATCGCCACGGTGGACGTGGCGAGATAAGGATTCCGATAGGGGTAGGGATAAGCCGTGGGATTCACCCGCTCGGCCATGGCCGATAAGCTGAGCCAAAACAGCACGAAACCCATTAAGCCGGCATGCCTTCTTATAGGCATGGGATGAATGCGCCGGGAAGTTATTCTAGCCCCGAGAATACGTCTCAGAATTCGGCGCGTTCCCAAAGCAGCGCCGGACGGCGGCGCGAGAGGCACGGCTGAGAATTCTTTTCCGAAAAACGGCATATCGGGGCTCTAAATGGGTTTTCTCTTTTTAGACTGTTGGCGAGCCGGGAATTCGGCTTGTTGACCGAGGAACATCCCAAGGGTGTGCGCGGCGCCCGAATGAAGCGGTGGACACGGCGAAGTCCGCCCATCCAAGTGAGCCGGGGTGCCAGGTTGGCCATCATGGAACCTGGCCATCAACTCCTCTCGGAAATCGGTGGGCATAGGATGAGCCTGACCCGGCTCGTGCGCCCTGAGAACCCTCTGGTCATCTGGCCCGGCGCCGGGCCCGAAGTTGGCCTCAAGGAGCATCGTCAGGGAAGGGCGTCGGTGGGCGATTTTTGCCGCGCGAGCACCGCTCTCCGGTGTCGATTGGAGAATGCGGCTGTTCAGGATCAGGGCGGAGGGTTGCTTCGCGCGGCCGGCGGCCAATTGCAAAAAGTGCCCGCAAGTCATGGATCAAGGCTTCGAAACCACCGGCGCGCAACCAGTGCTGAGCGCGTGGCGATTCCACCAGGATGTGTAAGTACGGCTGAAACCCTATTCGGCCGAGGCCATGACGCCTTGGAAGGCGAGCACGCGGGTCAACAACCCTCGGCATGCTGAGCCAGCATGCCTTGAAGAGACTTGAAGAGATAACTCAGGAAGACAAGCCGGATGCTTCTTCGAGGAGGTACTTCTAAAGATATTGTTACATGCAATACGTAATTCTCCGTATTCTGCTTGAGAGTGTCTCACGCTTAAATAATTGTCACTTGAGTGCACGGAAGCGGCTTCAAGTCTGAAACAGGATTGTTTCGGTCAGGAGGGCGGCGGATGATAGGCGAATGGAACGGGAGCATCGCCGAACCGGCACATCTCAGGCCCGTGTAGTCACAGTCAATAAGAAGATGGCGACCTGGACCAAACCCGCAAACTTGGTCGGGATCGGTGAAATAGGAATCACCGGGACAAGGAGGTCCGGTCCAGTAAGCTACTTCTTCTCGATTTTTTCCTTAAGTTGAATCCCCCTGATTTTTCTCCCGGCCGAAGCGGCCGATTTCCTGCCTTAGAAAATCACTGGCAACTCATGATGACCTCAAGCCATGGTGGCGTGAATCCATCATGATAGGAATTACGCCAATTGGCGTATACCCAACGGCTGCGTCGCCGGCTGGCATCTGAGTCTGTCAATCATCCACTGCCGACTCGATGAGTCGTTTTGCCATTCAGGGATAATAGCTCAACCTGAACGGCCCGCCAGGATTTAAACGCTGTCAGAGGACTCCTGAGAGGCTGTTTGAAAAGTCGCCCGACTGGTAACGTGCCGCCCATTTTTGGGGTTGTGTGCGTCAAGTTGTGCAAAGAAGGTCATGGTTGAGGTTAGACGGATGGTCTA
>CADDYU010000145.1 GCA_902810705.1 Methylococcaceae bacterium | reverse complement strand
GCGCTCAGCGGGCGTAATGACTAAGACAGCGTTCGGGCGACCGTTCCGCGTCGGATATCTCCTCAAGTCAAGATACCCGAAGTTCAAGCAAGATTTATGCTACGTATTTAATGGGATAAAATACTAGATCCCGGAAGATGGCCATCTCCACCAAGCCGAATGGCCATCTCCACCAAGCCGAACGTGAAATGCAGCATCCCATTCGCCTCCAGAAATTCAGCAATGGAAGCCGCTCCTTCGCGAATTCCATCGCCTACGATCAGCAGCAGGAACTCGCCTTTTCGAAGCGTCTTGGCGACTCCATCGATGAAGGCGCACTCATCGGTGTCGGGGTAGCGCCGACGGACGAGGGCATGAAGATTGCCGGGATGGCCTGTCTCGGCGCGCGTTGCACAGGCAACCTCTCGCTGCAAATCGTCGTAGGACCACCGCGAGAGTTCCTTCGCGTAGTCGAGGATCTGGCCGATCACCTTGCGCCGGGCTTCCGGATTGCGCCACAGCTTGGCCTCCAATGCAACCAGTCTGCCGGTTGGCGTGGCATAAAGGACATCAATTGGCCCGGCAGGCGTATTGAGCTCACGCTGCACAGGCGCGCGATATGCTCGCGAGTCATGGGCTCCCGCTGTCCCGGGAACTCCCGGCGACGCGATCCGAGTGCGGCCGGATTCTTCTCGTCATCGCTCATCAGCAGCGCTCTCTGACAATCGTTGTGAATTAAGTGAACTCAATTTTTAGAAGAATAGATCAGATTCAGTATCCACCAAGGTGGCCGCGCGTCACGAACATGGCATCACCGTAGCTGAAAAATCGGTATTCCCTCTGCACCGCATGACGATAGGCGGCCATGACTTCCGAATAGCCGCCGAAAGCGCAAACCAGGGTCAGCAGAGTGGATTCCGGTAAATGAAAATTGGTCACCAAGGCATCGACGCAGCGAAATTGAAAACCCGGCCGGATGAACAGATCGGTTTCGCCCCGGTACGGGATGATTTCTCCGCCCAAGGAGGCGGTTTCCAGCGTTCGCACCACAGTGGTTCCGACCGCGACCACCCGCTTTTTCCGCCAGCGCGCCGTCCGGATTTGCTCCACCGTTTCCGGTGGTACCTCGCAGTACTCAAAGTGCATCCTGTGTTCTTCAAGATTGTCCACCCGTAGCGGCTGAAAGGTTCCACTGCCGACATGCAAGGTCACGAACGCTTGCTCCACGCCGCCCTCGGCGAGCCGCGCCAAAAGGCCCGCGTCGAAATGCAACCCGGCGGTCGGCGCCGCTACGGCGCCCGGCGTCCGCGCGAAGACCGTCTGGTAGCGCTCCCGGTCCTCCTCCCGATCGGGGCGGTCGATGTAGGGTGGCAGCGGAATATGCCCAACCGTATTCAGGACCTCGTCCACCAGGACGTTATCGGTGAATTCCAGCTCGAACAAATCCTTCCGCCGACTCCGCACTCGGCAGAGAAAGCCACCGTCCAAAACGATTTCCCCTCCCGCCTTAGGCGTCTTGCTGGCGCGCAAATGGGCCAGGATTGAGTGAGCATCCTGCACCCGCTCGACCAGGATTTCGACCCGCCCGCCACTGGGCTTTCGCCCGAACAGCCGTGCCGGTATCACCTTGGTATCGTTCAGCACCAAAAGATCGCCGGGCGCCAATAGATCCGGCAGATCGACGAATCTCCGGTCCTCGATGCGGCCCGAGCCGCCATCCAGATGAAGCAGCCGGCTCGCCCGGCGTTCCGGCAAAGGCGCTTGGGCGATCAGGTGGGCAGGCAGATCATAAAAAAAATCGCTCTTAAGCATCGCGGCATAGTATCAACTTGGCAGAATGAGCACAGTATCTGGTTTTTCATCGACACATTCCCTATAATTTGCGGCTCTCTCGCCGGAGTGGCGAAACTGGTAGACGCGCCAGACTCAAAATCTGGTTGGGGAAACCCAGTGTCGGTTCAATTCCGACCTCCGGCACCAAAATTAGGGCGTAAAGAACACCCAGGGACAGCATCCCTCGGGATGCCTCGGTGGCCGGTTGAAGAGCATCGATCGATCGTGAAGTAACCCTGTGAAAAAGCCCGCTTAACGCGGGCTTTTTCATGCTCCCCTCCATCAGTACGGATTGCGGCCGAAATGAATTGCGGCAACAACGGGGGGTCATGATGGGAATTCGAGCGGAAACCCCAGGAGAAATTCGCATGGGCAAGATTTTATGGGCGCTCGCCTTGACCGCAGCACTGGCTGGCTGTGGAACCAGCCCGAACAGAACCTTGAGCGACGATGATATCGAAGAAGCTGCCAACGACATGGAGGAATCGAAGCTCGATTACGAAGACTGTCTTCAGCAGCAGGAAGAGGAGGAGGACGTCTCCTGCGATGAATGGAAGCAAATCTACGAGGAAGACCGGGACGCCTACGAATTTCTCGTAAAGCAAAAGAAGGCTCAGCGCTGAGCCTTTCCTCCGCTCTGAGGCCGCGTCATCCCCCTCAAAGCGAACTGGAATCTCCGATGAATCGGAGGGTCAGTCCAGGCTGCCACGAATGGTCTGCTCGTACTCCGGAAAATACCGGCCGATCAGCGGCAAATCGAAACGACGCAGAATGCTGGTGTTCGGCTCCCGTTCGAGCAGGAATTCAAACGACCGGATCACCAGAAGCTCGGCGGATAGCTTGCCACCAGTCAGCTTAGCGACGTAATCCGGCTCCACGGTAACGGTGTGAATCGTCGCGGTTCGCCCTTGGACCGCGACTTCGAAAGTCGCCTCGTCCAGCTTCTTCACTTCTATCGCCGCCATCGTTCCCTCCTGAAGTAATTACTCCGAAACCGGAAGTTCAGGCGAATTTCCGCCGAAACTCAAGGTTCGCGCCTTGATCGGGCCAAACCACGTACATTTCCTTATAGGGCAAGATTCGCCCCTCCCGACATTGTGACCCATCCTGTCGATGTGTATGCTTGCAGAATGCCCGACGTCGAAACTGTAATTATCGCGCAATTGCTTTAGGCTGACCTCTAAGACCATGACCTACTGCCTCGCCATCAAGGTTGACCGCGGCTTGATATTCTGTTCGGATTCTCGGACCAATGCCGGTATGGACAACATCGGCAGCTATTCGAAAATGCATACTTTCGTTTGGCCGGGAGATCGCCTGTTCGTGCTGCTGTCCTCCGGCAATCTTGCAACCACGCAGGCCGTGGTCAAAAAAATTCACCGCGACGTGGAGCAGGGCATCATTCCCAATCTGCTCTCGGTCTGCAACATGACCGAAGCCGCCGACTACATCGGCATGGTCAGCACCCAGGTGCAGCGGCTGCAAGCCAGCCGCGACACGGCCAACACCAATTTCGAGGCCACCTTCATCTTCGGCGGTCAACTGCAGCTGGAAACGCCCGAAACGTTCATGATTTATCCCCAGGGCAACTACATCCACGAATCCAGCGAGCACCCTTTTCTGCAGATTGGCGAAACCAAGTACGGCAAGCCCATTCTGGACCGCATCATCAAGCGTAATGTCGATCTCGAACGGGCCGCCCGCGTCGCCTTGGTTTCCATGAATTCGACGATCCGCAGCAATGTGACCGTGGGGCCGCCGGTGGAACTTCTCATCTATGAAAGGGACAGCCTCGCCGAGGGGCGCCGGCTCTTTCTCACCGACGACGATCCCTTCGCGCGCGAGCTATCCGAACGTTGGAACCAGGGCCTGATTCTGGCCCTCGAAAACCTGCCTCTTTTCAATTGGGAAAAGACCGATATCACCGAAAAAAAGACTCCAACGGAGCGCGAGGTCGTGATCCCCGTCGAGGTCACCTGAATCCTCACCTCAAGGAAATCCCCATTCCCGGGCGCCAGCACCGCCCTACCTGCACTTCCCCCCGATCCGACTACACTTAAACCGTAATTCCCCAGCCTAGCCGCCAGATGGGGACCGCACGCTGTCTGATCCATGGCCAAGCTTCGCCTTCTCAGGATCGAGCACGCCGGAATTACCGCGAAAAAGAATATCTGTAGTCCATGTTTGGTGGGGAAATCGATGCGTTATTCGTTGATTTTGTCTACTTCGTTCATCCTCTTGTTAGGAATTGGCGCTAATGGGACAGCAGCCGACGCAACCAACCAAGCATCCGGAGCCAAATAATGACTGGTGCAAAACTCTCCCGAGCACCGATAGTTCTGACGATACTGGATCGGGACAGGTTACCCGCACCCTTGGAGAATTGGAACCGAACGATACTTGGATTAACGCCTTCCCTTTAACCAACGATCGGGCCATCACCGCACAGCTCTCATCGATATACGATCTAGATTATCATTATTATGACATCGCCAACCAAAACCCCTCCTATAGCGTGCCTATTTACTTCGGTTGCAATATACCGATAGGCTCAGCCAAGGAGTTCTCATTGTCTGTTTACAATGAACAACAAGTCCTGCAAAAGCATTACACCTTGAGCGCAGACCAATGCTCGATGCAGGCACAGACCGGAACGACGACCCCCGCTACAGGCGGTTTTAGATTCGATCTAATTACCTCAGGAAGCGGCCGGTACTATATTCTCGTAGAAGGTCCCCTGGACAAGGATTGTGGCAAATTTAGCGATGCAGACTATACCCTGAGCACCTTCCTCAATGTGGCGAGGCAAATACCTCCAACCAATACCGGTAATCTCGCGACCGCCAGGATTGTCGATAATGTGGCGGCGAACCGGGACAATTTTTCCGCCACCATTCGCGAATGCGGGCCGAAAGGGACGGTTAAGCTGATTGGCAAGAAGTTGAATCTCACGGGCCTAGACAAAAATTCTCAGATACTGGTCCAAATCGGACGGTGGTCTTGTCTGACGAGCCCACAGGAACTGACTACCAAGAGCTCTAGCGCTATCAAGAAAGCTTTTGTTTATCCTAAACCCACACCTCCTCTCCCTCCGCCAGTGAAGAAAACCACAGTCTCAGGGAGAAGCTGATCCAAATGCAAGGATTTCCAGGTGAGTTCTAAAGCTTCATCGGCAGCGGAATGCCCAAAGCAGGGGAAGCTTTAACCCGCTACGTCTCTGCATCACGGTTAGGCGAACGCAGGCATCCGCCCAAAAACAATTTCACCGCCTGCCGCGCCCAAGGCTCGATCTCGGTCTCGGCGGGGGTGGGCTCCAGGCCCAATTGCAGGCGCTGATAGCGTTCCCCCCGGAGGCAGTTGATGAACTGGCCCGCAATGAACAGAGGGTCTCCATCGATCACCCGCCCGGCCCGTTGATGTACGGCAAAAAACTCCGCCAGGCGATTTAGCGTGCGTTCCGGCCCCATCGTGTAGAACTGAGCGGCCAATTCCGGGAATCGTTGCGCTTCCGCCAGCAGTTGCATGCGCACCCGGATCAGGTCGGGCCGGGTCAGATGAAACAAGAATTCACGGGCAAATTCGATCAAGGCGTCTTCGAGCGGTTGGGTCTCGGTCTCCGCTGTCGGCAAAAGGGCGACGAACCGGTCGCTGCAGCGACATACGGCGGCGCCGAACAATTCGGCTTTACTGCCGAACTGACGATATATGGTGCGCAGGGAGACCCGCGCTTCGCGCGCGATGGTTTCCAAGCTCAGGTTCCCGTACCCGCATTCGGCGAATAGCCGCACGGCGCGGTCGAGAAGCTGATCGCGGCGAAGGGCCTCTTCCCCTTTTTTGGGACGGCCGCAGCGAGTCATTCGTGGTCTCGCATGGGTAAGTGACTCCAGAGCAGATTTCTAATGACAAAAATGAAATGATAGCTTACCATTTAATTTTACCCGGCGTTCTTAAACAATTAACCATAATTTTCGGCCAGGTCCATGTTTGTGGCGTTCTCGCTTTTCTATTGCAATCCCCCGATCGATGCTAGGTTATTCACCGCTTGGCGGAGGCCGATACCGCTCATGCTCGTGCTGCTGCTCCTCGGCGGTTGCGGTGCCGCCGGCCAGGATGCCCCGGCGGCGGGGCCTGGCCAAATGCCGCCGGTTCCGGTCAAAACCGGCCTGCCCTTGCAGAAGGAGGTGGTGGACTGGGACGAATATACGGGACGCCTCGAAGCCGTGGAATCGGTTGAAATCCGCGCCCGCGTCAGCGGTTACCTGGATAAGGTGAATTTCAATGACGGCGACAAGGTCAAGAAGGGCGACCTTCTGTTCGTCATCGACCCGAGGCCCTATCGGGCCGAGCTGAGCCGCGCGGAAGCGGAGCTGGAGAGGGCCCGCTCGCGCCTGGAGCTGGCCCGGAACGACTTGCAGCGGGCCGAGAAATTGCACCGCTCCAAGGCGATTTCGGAGGAGGAATATGATAGCCGCAGCAAAGGCATGCGGGAATCTTCGGCGGCGGTTCGGTCGGCCGAGGCGGCGGTACAGACCGCCCGCCTGAATCTGAGCTTCACCGAGGTGCGCGCGCCTATCGCCGGACGCATCGGGCGGGAGCTCATCACCGAGGGCAACCTGGTCAACGCGGACCAGACCCTCTTGACCACCATCGTGTCCTTGGACCCCGTGTACGTTTACGTAGACGCCGACGAGCGCGCGGTGCTTAAATACCGGCGCCAGTCCGGGGCGGATCGGCGCGGCACCCAAAAACTGCACGTTCCGGCAGAATTGGCGCTACTCGACGAGGCCGGCTTTCCCCATCAGGGCTACATCGACTACGTGGAACCGCGCCTGGACGCCACCACCGGCACCTTGCGGGCCCGAGGCGTCTTCTCCAACCCGAACGAGCTGCTGAGTCCGGGCTTTTTCGCGCGCCTCAGAATCCCCGGCGGGACGCCCCACCGCTCGCTGCTCATCCCGGATCGAGCCATCAGCGTCGATCAAGGGCAGAAATTCGTCTGGATCGCCAAGGATGACGGTTCGATCGAATACCGCCGGATTGTGCCCGGCGGCCAGTTCGGCTCCCTGCGGGCGGTGACCGAGGGCCTCAAGCCGGAAGACCAAGTCATCATCGAAGGCATCCAGAAACTCCGGCCCGGCGCCAAGGTCAAGGCCGAGCGGGTCGTCGTTTCGGATGCCGGTTGATATAGCGCGGAAGTCCAGATCACGCCCATGAGCCGTTTTACCCATTTCTTCATCGATCGCCCGATCTTCGCCTCGGTGCTGTCGATACTCATCGTGATCGTCGGCAGCCTATCCCTGCTGAGCCTGCCTATCGCCCAATACCCGGAAATCGCCCCGCCCAGCGTGCAGGTGCGGGCGGTGTTTCCCGGCGCCAACGCCAAGGTGCTGGCGGAAACCGTGGCGACGCCCATCGAGCAGGAGGTGAACGGCGTCGAGGATATGCTGTACATGTCGTCCCAGTCCAGCAACGACGGCGTGATGCAGCTCACCATCACCTTCAAGCCCGGCACCAACCTGGACAAGGCCCAGGTGCTGGTGCAGAACCGGGTGACTCTCGCCGAGCCGAGGCTCCCCGAGGAGGTGCGCCGGCAGGGCATCAGCGTCCGCAAGCGCAGCCCCGACCTGAGTCTGGTGATTAACCTCATTTCCCCCGATCGGCGCTACGACAACGTCTATCTCACCAATTACGCGCTGCTGCAGATCAAGGATACCCTGGCCCGGTTGCCCGGCGTCGGCGATCTGACGGTGTTCGGCGGGCGGGAATACAGCATGCGAGTCTGGCTGGACCCCGAGAAAGTGGCGGCCCGCAACCTGACCGCTTCCGACGTGGTCCAGGCGATCCGCGAGCAGAACATCCAGGTCGCGGCCGGCGTCGTCGGACAGCCGCCCACCCCCGGCCCCACCGAATTTCAGTTCACCATCACCACCTTGGGCCGTTTGACCGAGGAAAGCCAATTCGCCGACATCATCATCAAGACCGGCGAAAACGGCCAGGTGACGCGACTCAAGGACGTGGCCCGGATCGAACTCGGCTCCAAGGACTACGCCTCGGAACTCTTTCTGGACGGCGAGCACAGCGTGGGGCTCGCCCTGTTCCAGCTGCCTGGCTCCAACGCGATCGACACCAAGGAAGCCGTGGTGGCCGCCATGGAGCAGCTCAAGCAGCGGTTTCCGGAAGGCTTGGACTATGTACTTTCCTACGACACCGTGGTCTTCATCGAGCAGTCCATCGAGAAAGTGGTGAAAACCCTGTTCGAGGCCATCCTGCTGGTGGTGATCGTGGTGCTGGTGTTCCTGCAAACCTGGCGGGCCACCCTCATTCCCATGCTGGCGGTGCCGGTCTCGTTGATCGGCACCTTTGCGGTTATGGCGGCCTTCGGCCTGTCGCTCAACACGCTGTCGCTGTTCGGGCTGGTGCTGGCCATCGGCATCGTGGTGGACGACGCCATCGTGGTGGTGGAAAACGTCGAGCGCAACATGGCCCTCGGCATGCGCGCCCGCGAGGCGACCCGCAAGGCCATGGACGAAGTGGTCGGACCCATCCTCGCGACGGCGCTGGTGCTGGTGGCGGTGTTCGTACCCACGGCCTTCATTACCGGGGTATCCGGCGCCTTCTACAAGCAGTTCGCCCTGACCATCTCGGTCTCGACGGTGATCTCGGCGTTCAATTCGCTCACCCTGAGCCCGGCCCTGTGCGCTCTACTGCTGGACCGCGCCCATGGCGAGAAGGACCGGGTGACGCGGGTGGTAGATGTTCTGTTCGGCCGCTTCTTCGAGCTGTTCAACCGGGCCTTCGGCGCGTTCCGGGACGGCTACGCCCGGTTGGTGGGGCGGCTGATCCGCTTTGGCGCCATCGTGCTGGTGCTCTATGTCGCCCTCAACGGACTCAATTTTCTCGCCTTCGAGAAGGTGCCCACCGGCTTCATTCCGCCGCAGGACCAGGGCTATCTCATCATTTACGCGCAGTTGCCCGACGCCGCCTCCCTGGAGCGCACCGAGACGGTGATCCGGCGAGCCACCCAAATCATCCGGGAGACGGAAGGCGTCAAGCACGTGAACGCCTACGCGGGCTTCTCGGTGCTGTCCTTCGGCAGCCAGTCCAACGCCGGCACTCTGTTCGCCCGGCTGGACGATTTCGAGAACCGGGCCGGCCGCTCGGATCTCCAGGCCGACGCCGTGCTCGCCCGGCTGCAACAGCGGCTGGCCGGCATCGAGGACGCCTACATCGCCGTGTTCGCGCCGCCGCCGGTGCGGGGCCTCAGCACGGTGGGCGGCTTCAAGCTGCAAATCCAGGACCGCGCCAACGTCGGCCTGGAGGAACTGGAAAGGACGGCCAACGACATCATCGCCAAGGCCGGCCGGGAACCGGGCATGGCCCGCTTGTTCACCACCTTCCGGGCCGACGTGCCGCAGCTTTACCTGGACGTGGACCGGACCTTCGCCAAATCCATCCATGTGCCTCTGGGGAATGTGTTCGACACCTTGCAAATCTACCTGGGCTCGCTGTATGTCAACGATCTGAACCTGTTCGGCCGCACCTACCAGGTGGTGGCCCAAGCCGATGCCAAGTTTCGCGCCACGCCCAAGGACATCGCCGCCCTCAAGACCCGCAACCGGGACGGCGACATGGTGCCGCTGGGAAGCTTGGTGAAAGTCCGCGAATCGTCCGGCCCGGACAAGGTCTCCCATTACAATCTGTTCCCGGCGGCGGAGATCAACGGCATTACCTTGCCGGGGGTCAGCAGCGGCCAGGCCATAAGCACCATGGAGCGCGTGCTGAAGGCCGAGTTGCCCCCAGCCATGGGCTACGAGTGGACGGAGCTCAGCTTGCAGCAGATTCTGGCCGGCAACACCGCCGTCATCGTGTTTCCCCTGAGCGTCATCTTCGTGTTCCTGGCCCTGGCGGCGCAGTACGAAAGCTGGTCCCTGCCATTCGCGGTCATCCTGATCGTGCCCATGTGCCTGTTGAGCTCCATGGCCGGCGTCTGGCTCAGGGGCATGGACAACAACATCTTCACCCAGGTGGGCTTCATCGTCCTGGTCGGCCTCGCCAGCAAGAACGCCATCCTCATCG
The DNA here is from genome assembly GCA_902810705.1 of Methylococcaceae bacterium. Taxonomy (GTDB): domain Bacteria; phylum Pseudomonadota; class Gammaproteobacteria; order Methylococcales; family Methylococcaceae; genus CADDYU01. The sequence continues at coordinate 1,106 of CADDYU010000145.1, read as the reverse complement.
TCGAGTTCGCCAAGCGGCGGCAGGAAGCCGGCCTCGGTCGCCGGGAAGCCGCCATCGAAGCCTCCAGGCTCCGGCTTCGGCCCATCCTGATGACCTCCTTCGCCTTCATCATGGGCGTGTTTCCGCTGGTGGTCTCCACCGGAGCCGGCGCCGAAGCCCGGCAAATCCTGGGCACGGCGGTCTTCAGCGGCATGTTGGGCGTGACCCTGTTCGGACTGCTGCTGACACCCGTGTTTTACGTCTTCGTGAGGCGGTGGGTCGAGGGGCGGCAACGGAAATCCATGGGCGCGGATTTGCCATCCCTGCCCAAACCGGCCGAGGAGCATCCATGAACCCGCGCAGTTCACTTCCGTTCGCCTTGGGTCTGCTGGCCCCGATTCTCGCGGGTTGCGCCGTCAGCCCCGACTATCAACAACCCGCGACCGATGCCGGCCCGAGCTTTACCAATGCCGATCAGCCCGAATTCAAGGCCGATGGCATCGACAGCGCCTGGTGGAAGCAGTTCGGCGATGCCAAATTGTCCCGGCTCATTGAACTTGCCGCGCGCAACAATCGCGACCTCAAGGCGGCCGAGGCCAATCTCCGCCAAGCGCGAGCGCTGTTCCTGGAGGCCGGACTGGAACTCTTGCCCCATGTCAACGCCCACGGCAATTACACCTCGCTGCGCCGCAGCATGGGTGCCCTCAACAACCGAATGTATGTTCCGCGGGACCTTAAGCTGTACAACGTCGGCTTCGATGCGTTCTGGGAGGTGGACATCTTTGGCCGGCTAAGGCGCAACGCCGAGGCCCGCGAAGCGGAGATCGAAGTGGCCGAGGCGGATCGCCGGGATTTGATCGTCAGCCTGGTCTCGGAAGTGGCCCGCAATTATTTCGAGTTGCGGGGACATCAGAATCAATTGGCGGTGGCGCAGAAGAACGCGGAAAACCAAACCGCCACCTTGGAACTCACCCAGGAGCGCCAGGAAGCCGGCATCGGCACCGAACTGGATACCGCGAGAGCCAAAGCCCAGCTCGATACCACGCGGGCGACCATTCCGCCCATCGACAGCCTGATTCGGCAGGACATCCACCGGATTTCCGTGCTGACCGGCCAGCCGCCAGGGG
>CADDYU010000144.1 GCA_902810705.1 Methylococcaceae bacterium | reverse complement strand
GGCACCGAGGATGGCCCGGCGAGCGGGTCCGCACAAATGCGACTCTCGCCGCGCTTCTAACGCGAGCCGGCATCCCAATTGATCCGCCGCGGTGCGGGATCGCCGACGACCGGCTCTTCTTCACGACCGCCATCCTGTGCATGAAGCGCGGCGGCATGCGGGCACCCGTCGCCGGCGCGTACGCAACGGAGTGCGGTCGGCGGTTCCCCCGGCCGACAATCGAACTCGTGGCGCCAAGTGTCGTGGTGAGCCTCGGTGCCCGGGCCATGAGCGCGGTGTGCCGAGCCTTCGGGCTCGAGCCACCGACGGGTCTGGAAGCGGCCGTCGCGATCCCCATCGCGCTGACGGCGTCTACGGTACTGATGCCACTATACCATCCGGCAGCCTCACGATCGGGCGAGGCGCAGCAAAGGGACTGGGATCGGGTCCGCGCCCTGTTGGACAGCGGCATTTCGGACACGGTGAGATCACGCAAGACCGGCGCATCGGGCTAATGCCGCCCGCGACTAGGTGCCGCACATGCCCAGGCACTCGTTCTGCCACAGGCGCAATTGGCCTTGCCGTTCATCGGACGACCGCAGGTCCACCTCGTCGAGCGGGCGACAGGACCGGTGCAGGAACACTTGCCCCCGCATTCCGCCGGAGTGTCGAATGGCGCGGTCGAACGCGATCACGTCCGACCACTCCACCGGATTGTCGCGAATGGATCGCCATTCGTCGTCGCTGTGAAACGGGCAACCGAGGCAAGCGGACCGCGGCACGTCGCGGTCCGGGTAGTGGGCGCGCAGCCATGACGCGATTTGGTCGCGGCGCATCGGCCGCTCGAACACGAACGGGTAGCGGTGTCGCTTCCAGCATCCGTCGGGAACCCGAACCCGGCGCGTCTCGTCGGCGGAGATGCCGAAGAACTGATCGACCACGACATCCTTCGGCCAGTGCTGTCCACGCCGGAGCCCGAGCAGTTCCCGGATCTTTCGCTCGATCGGGCGCACCTTGTACTCGGACGTGCACTGGCGATTGATCATGCCGGTGGCGCCGTCGTCCCCAAGCACGTAGAGCGGCATCGACGCCCACCGTACCCCGTCGCTCTTGCGCCCGCGGACCTGGGAGAGCAGTGCGTCGGCGCGGAGGTCACCCGCGCGAACGCGGTAGACGGGGATGCGCGCCAAGGTTGCCTGCGTCTGCAGCCATTCCAAGTGCCGGTAAACCGCGGCGGGCTCCCAACCCGTATCGGCGAAGATCGCGGCATCGAGACGTTCGAGTTCACCGCGGATGGACATCAGGAGCAGGGCGGTGCTTTGCACGCCTGCGCCGAGGGACAGCACCTTGAGCATCGGACACCTCCGCAACGAGGAACGGTGCGGCGGTGGGTGCTGGGCCGACGCGGCCCAATGGCTCTCCCGTCCGCCGCCTTCGCGCCAGCGGGCCTGAGGCGGCGGACGGGAAAGCCCAACGCTGGCGGCGTCACGCGGAGGCGCGGCCGAGCGCGCCGGAGGAGTGACGGGCGGTAGTGCAGCGCAGCGGAACGCTCGGCACGACGGAGGTCGCGAGGCAAGCCGGAGCGTGACGCCGCCAGCACCGGACGCGGCGGCCGGGTACACTGCGGCCGTGATCGCCGCGGTGGATGCCCTCAAGTGGCTCGTCGCGCAGAATGAAGCCCGGCCGTGAACGGACTCGCCGGCCGGGCATCGATCGCGTGGTTGTGGTTGGGTCAGGCGGCGGGTTGCTCCTGCCGCTGCTTCTCGCGCTGGGCGCCGAAGAGTTCGAGCACCCGCGTGTGCGCCGCGTCCGCGACCTTCTTCAGAACCAGCAGGTCGTCGCGGCCGAAGCTGCCGGTGCTCTGCCATTTGCCCTCGTCCGTGCGGTAGAGCCGCTGGAAGGTGACGTTGAACCGCGGCCCGTTGTCGCCTTCGTTCCTCCAGATCGCGGCCTTGATGCTGCCGATGCGGACTTCCTCGACCGGTTGAACTTTGTTCTGTTTCTTCGCCATGACAGTTGCTCCTTTCTAAAGGGTTCGTGTTGGTCCGTTCATCAAAGAGCGAAGCGACGGACCAACATGAATCCTTTAGGAGCAACGGCCGGAGGGGACGGCGGCCGCGCCGGGAGTCCAGGCTAGCAAGGGCGCCGTGACGGAGGGATTTTTCTTTGCGCCAGCGGAAGGCGCAGCCTGAAGCCAGCAAACCCGCAGGGGCGGCACGCGAAAAATCCGGACGGCACAAGCCGTTGCAATGCCGCAGGGGCGCAGCCCCGGGGACGACCAGAGCGGCCGACGGCCCCGCAGGCGACTTGGCGGAGAATTCAGAACAACGCGATGGCCGGTCGCGTTCGCGGGGGCCGTATCAAGCCTCGCACCTGGAGCGAAGGCGCCGCCGCCGGGGTGCCGAAGACGGCGGCTTGCCACGAGGGGCGGTGCGTGGCGTAGAGCACCAACTCGGCCGTGATCCTTGCTGCCGTCGTGAAGGCGGTGAGGACGCGCGAAGCGGACGGCGCCCCAATCGCCCAGCGGATGTCGCGCGGGTGCAACCGCTTGAGGCATCACAAGTCACGCGATGGAAGCCCGGCGACCGTTCCATTGGATCGAGGTCCGGCCGGTCGTTTCGACCGAGATCAGCAGAAGGTGATGTCGAGGTGGGTGCAAAAAAAGCAACGGGGCCCATCAGCCGGTGGACTGGCCGAGGGACCGCGCGTACCACCGCGCTTAGCACCCGGTTCGTCCACCGGGTGCCGGACCCCGCGCTGTGCGCGGAGCCAGACCCGGCGAACGCCCTGGGTGCGAAACACGGCCGTGCGGCCGTGGTGGTACTTCGGTCCCTCCGGACGATTCGCTTGGACCAGCGAACCATCTTCAGTTGTCGCCCATCATCCTAGCCTCGCTCGCGTCGCGCCTCAATGCGTGGCCGGGCGGTCGGCATCGGTCGCAATGGATCGGGGAAGGAAACGATCGGGAAGGCAGACGATCGGCGGAAAGGCGCAAAAAAGATCGGCGGTTGGAGAAGGAGGGGGGGAGCCTTCTCCGGGGGGTACCGCCGATGCGACCACAATTATGCGATCGTTCTGCCGTGCGTGCAACTGTCTCGGTCGATTCGCGCGTCCTCCCACGCCCGCTTACCAAGTGACAAGGGGCCGGCGAACTGACTCGATTTGTTCCCGCCGAACCGGCCCGAAATATCGGCTGTCAAAGCTGTTCGGAATCCGGCCCGAGAAGACGAAGAACTCGCCCGGGCCGAGCTGGCGGCTATCGCGCCAGACAGGCAACGGCCTGCCAGCGCTGTCGCAGGTCATTATGGGCGCGATTCGGCGGCCGTTGATCGTGAGATAGCCCGTGGTTGTGTCGACTCGATCGCCCGGCCCGGCGACGATCGGCTTTAGAATGTACCAGTCGCGTCCATCGTTCCCGGTCCGGCTCAGGACGTATGCCCGCGCGGAAGGCGGGATGCGGAAGTCCACAAGCCGCCCGACCGCTGGTTCCTCGCGCGCACGGAGGTACAAGCCGCTCGGGACGCTCGGCGAGATATTGATGACGATCAGGCGGCGCCCAACGGTCTGCCCCGCTACCCCAAGTAGGACCAGCACGGTGAGTGCAAGACCCCGAGTGACGACGGCCCGACCTTTCGGCTTCAGCATGCGCCCTGCTCGCTGCGCGTGTGACGTTGCGGTTCCAGCACCGGAACTCGCCGGCGCAACGTGATGGCATGGGCGGCCTGGCACCAGTACGAAGGCGTTACCAGCGCCGGATCGATACCTTGTTTCCGGACCGACTCGACGAGTTCCAGCATCCGATCCACTGTCCCGTCCTGGCCGGCGGCCGCGCTCTGGTCGAGCATCACGATCACGCCGACCGGCCGGTTCAGCCCGGGCAGTTCGTCCAACGGATACGGGGTATCGGCGCCGCGGTTGCCCGGCGGCTGCGCCGCTTGCACGATTGCGAGCGTCCAATGCTGCCGCCCGTGACGGGAGCGGCGCCACCACACGATCCCGAAGACCTGCCCGGGCAGAAACTCGTACGCCATCCGCGGCTCGGTCTCGCCGGGCACGAGGCCCTGGTGGGCCGCCGTTCCGAAGCAGAGGCGCCAGACCGCACGATCGGCGTCGCGCTCCATGAAGCGCGTGGCAGAGGGCTGAAACACAAAACACACCTCCTGCGGCCGCGCCCGCAGCGACAAGCCCCGACAGGTATGCGCGTCGCGTCGACCATAGAGTTTCCGTTTGCCGTCCGCGAGAGAGACCTTCGGGCACGACGGGGGCCGCGCGCTCCGGCCGGCGACAAGCCGAGCCCGCGCGGCGGCACCGATCCTGCGGGCCGCAGCCTTTGTTCCGAAAGCGCATCCGTGCGCCGTTCCAATTCGGTTGATTAGACCGCGACCGCGCCCCTGTGGTACGACGGCACGTTGACTTGCGGGCGGCAAGGCGTGCAGGGAGGCGGGTGACGCGCGACCGACCGGCGCGCGCCGGATGCGCCGCCGGTCCAGCCACGTTCGCAAGGAGGGGGGAAGGCTCGGGGCTGGCAGAATGCGGGCCGGGAGCCTCCCCAACCTCCTGCCCTAAACCTATCTGCCGTTCTATTCGTCATAGTCCTTATGCATGGCAGACTTCGCCTTGTCCAATACTATTTTTGACGCGCAGTAATACGTTGCCGGTATCGGCCACGAAGTGAGGTTCGCGATTGGCCTGCCGCTGTGGCCGAATTGTAGATTCAAGCATGGAGTTGCGCCACCTGCGAGCGTTTGTGACGGTGGCCGAGGAACGGCACTTCGGTCGAGCGGCACGCAAGCTGCACATCTCGCAGCCACCCCTCAGCCATCAGATCAAGCAGTTGGAGCAGGAGGTTGGCGGACAGCTCTTCACCCGGACAACGCACGGGGTCACCCTCACGCAGGCCGGCCGCGCCTTTCTGGACGAAGCGAGGAAGGTGCTCTCGCAAGCCGATCGCGCCATGGCGGAGGTACGGCGTGCGGTGCGTGGCGAGAGCGGCAGCCTGTCGTTGGGTTACGTCGTCCCGCTCGTCAACGGTGTCCTGCCGCCAATTCTGCGGACGTTCTACCAGCGGTTCCCGGGCGCGCAGGTGGCCCTGTCGGAATATTCCAGTACCGCGGCGCTAACCGCCGTCGCCGCGGCGGAGCTCGACGCCGCCCTGATCTACGCCCCGGTGGACCACCACGTACGGGCGGAAACGATCTTTCAGGATGCGTGGATGATCGCGTTGCCGTCGGGGCACCGACTCGTGCGCCGCAGGCTCGTGCGGCGTGCGGACTTGCGCGACGAACCAATCTTAATGATCCCCCGGCACGTCCGTCCGGCGCTTTTCGATCGCACGATTAGTTGGTTCCACGAAGCCGGCATCACGCCGCGCATCGTCCAGGAGGTTCCCACGCTCCACGGCTTGTTGGGACTCGTCGCCTGCTGCGCCGGAGTCTGTTTTGTGCCCCGAAGCTGTCGGGGCCTGCGTTGTGACGGAGTGACCTACCGACCAATGGCCGATCAGCTTCCGCTCCTGGAGGTGGCGGTTGCTTGGCGCACGGACTCGGCATCGCCGCTCCTGGCCGGTTTCCTGACCGCGGCGCGTGAGGCGACGGCTACGCTCCGGCATAACGTGAGCTGAATCGCTCTCGTGTCGGCTCTGGCGGCTCCGCCACGAGATGCACTGCCGTTCCGCTCCCCGTCAAACTTCGAACGCAGCCGCCTGCTACCCCCTGCGCGGAGCACGCCGAAACCCGTGGGCATCGGAAGATTTTGGGCGCTGCCCTTGCCGTGCGAGGCACTATGCTGGGGCCGCCACCAAACGCAGGACCGATCCGGATCCAGCGCCAAACCGGCGGCCGTGGAGAGACTTTGGCATTGCCGGATGCAGGCCCGTGTGCGTAAAGGTGGCGATCGGACAAGAAGGAGGACGGCTCGTGCGGCTGCTTGGCCGGGTCATTTGGTGTGATCGTTGCTGCTTCACCCCGGCCAGCAGCCCCGACCGTTTCTTGTAAATGATAGCCTTGATACACCGCCGCGCCAGCCGGCGGTATCAGCCCGCATTCGACGACGGCTGATTTGATGCAGATTCTCGTTGGGCGTCCAGACGTTGGCGAATCACCGTCAGTGCTGCGGACAACTTTGCCCACGTCACCGGCTTTTCGAGGTGGTCCACGAATCCCGCCTCGCGGCACCTGTCAACATCGACTTCCAACCCAAGGCCGGTCAGGGCCACGCCCACGGCACCGTGGCCCGTCAGGCTCCGCAGCAATTCGATCCCGGTGCCGTCGGGCAAGCCGATGTCCAGCAATAGCGCGTCGAACTCAGCATCCTGCGCGGCGGCACGTGCGGTGCGGCAATCGGCAGCGGTCGTAACCGCGTGGCCCTGCCGCTCAAGCAGCTTCGCCATGATGTCACGACTGTCGTCGTGATCTTCCACCAACAAGATGCGCAGCCTGCCCGCTACGGACCCGGACGTATTCGTCGCCATACCCAGAACACTTCCTGATCTAATACTGCCGTGGACTACCGATGGTAGACAGTATACTTTGGCCCGTGTGCTCCGGCAAAACTGCCGAGGCGGCGAGCGCGGACGGTTCCCTGTTCGGCGCAGGGATAGGGCGCAAAATTGATTTTGCGCCCCCCCCCCCGATAAAGTCTAGCTTTAAAGTTGTAAGTCCACCCGCGGAGCCTTGTTGACGGAAAATGAGCACATCGCCAAGGATCCCGACCCCTTGGCCCACCTGCTGTCGAGCCGTTCGTTCCCCGAACTGGCGGCGGCCCTGCGCGCCGGGATCGACCATATCGTCCAAGCTTGGGGCGCGGCGGTTAAGCAGCTTCTGCCGATCTCGGACAAGCTGACGTTCGAGCAGCTCCGTAATGATCTGCCTAACGTGCTCGCCCTGATCGCGCACACGCTGGAGACTGCCGACCCGCAAGAGGCCGCTAATCTGCTCCAGCGGGCACCTAGTCATGGGACGAGCCGGTATCACGAAGGCTATAGCCAGCGCGAACTGCTCGCCGAGTATTGGCTGCTCCGCCGCACGGTCGTCCAGGAACTTGAGGCCCAACTGGATCGACGCCTGACCACGCCGGAAGGCTTGGCGATGGATCTGGGAATCGACATGGCGGTCCAGCAGGCGGTGCTCGCGTACACGGACCACCAGCAGCAGCAGGTCCGTTCCGCCACGCAGACGGAAGCCAAGTTTCTCTCCTTTCTCTCGCACGACCTGCGGAACAACCTCAACACGATCACGCTGACGTTGGAGTTGCTCCGGGGCCGTCTGGGCCAAGGCAACGAGTTCGCCGAAGAAGCCGCGGAAATCGACTCGCTGCGCGACTCGATCACCTGCACGATTGCCGGCATGGAGCGCATGCTGCAATGGGAGCGGCTCCGCAAGCGAACCGCCGGCGGAACCGCGCAACTCCGTCGGTTCGACCTGCACCCCGTGGTCGCCGACCTGGTGCGGGAACACTCGATCGAAGCGGAACGGAAAGGCCTGCAGCTGGTCAACGACGTGCCGCGCGGGCACATGATCGAGAGCGACCGGGAACTGCTGTGCCTCATTCTGCACAACTTGATCACCAACGCGATCAAGTACAGTTCCAAAGGCACCGTCCGCGTGGCATCGGACGCCGACTGTGCCGTGTCGGTTTCCGACGAGGGGCCGGGAATCCAGGAACAGCAGCTCAAGACGATCTTCCAAGCCTTTCAGCGGGGCGAGTCGCACGGCCAATCTGGCGTGGGGCTGGGGTTGGCCATCGCCGCGCAGGCGGCAAAGCTGCTCGGTGGCGAGATTCGGGTCACGTCAAAGGTCGGTGTCGGATCAACGTTCTGCGTGGCCGTTCCTCAATCCGCGGTCGGTAGCTGATGTCGGCGTCTTGTTGTCGCCGCAGCATCAAATACGCCGGAGGCGACATGGCGACGCCAGCACCCAGGATCGAGGTGGGCGATCGCGTTTCCCATGAAGGACGCGAGGGCTACGTCTGCCACGTATACACAAGCGGCATCTGCTGGGTTGACTTCATCGTCCGCGGCGGGGTCTCAGCTCCGATGGCGCAACTCAAGCTTATTGAAAAGGCCACCTACAACCCGCCGCGCTATCAGGGCGATGGCGAGCGCGGGTCGCATTGATGTTGACGGTTGCGGCGACGCTCTCAATCAGACGTAGCGCTCAGGCGAGGCCCGCCACTGGGCGCGTAAGTGGCGTCGGGCGCATCGCGGGGTCGCCGGCCGAAGCGGGCAACGTCCCCGGTGCAGGGCCAACGAGCATGTGGACGTTGCGCAGACACCTCCCTTCATTCGCGCGGCTGAATGGCGGTGATGATCTCGGACGCGGTATCACGGATCTGCGTTAGCGACTCTGCGAGGGTGTCGCGGTCGCCACGATAGAGCTGAATGTAATCGCTGGCCGCGGTGCCGGTGTCGAGCCCGATCGCGTGACAGACGACGAATGCGACGGCTTCCGCTTCGGTCTCGCGCACCTTCTTGGAGACCTGGTGGCGTCGCTCGCCCCGATGCAGAAGTTCGTGCGCGAACTCGTGAACGAGGACCGAGAACTCCACCGCCGGTTGTAACCCGCTCAGCACTAGGATCTTCCCGCCAGAGGACATGCCCTGCGCGCCGCCGAGGTCCGACACGAATTCCAGTGCGAGCTGCCGTTCCGCAACGAGCGACTTGAGCCGCGCCGTGTAGTCCGCGGGATCCCCGGCCACCGCTGCGAATTCGGGAAATGGCTGTCCGTCGGTTTGGCTGATGTCGAACACGTACGCGCCGGTGAAGCCGACGACGCAGCGCACGTCGGTATCAGCGGAGTGATTCGAGTCGTCCTCGGGCACCGTCACCGCCTCGACTTTGGCGACCCGCCGCGTGACCGGCGCGATGATGAGGATGCCCTTCTCGCCCGCCTTCACGTAGCGGCCGAGCTTCTTCCACGTCTGATACCCGGCAACGTGCGTGGCGTCGGGGCGCTGGAACGCGATCAAGAGCTGGTTCCCGAAGCTGTAGCGGTGGAACTTCGCCATTGCGGTGAGGTATCGCTTGAGCGCCTCGCTCTGACCCGCCGCTAGGGCGTCGCTGAGCTGCTGCAGGGCGGCGTCGGTCAACTGCTGGATGCGTTCGGCTTTGTCGGTCTGCATAAGGGCCTCCTGTGTTGGTTCCTCGAAGCGCAGCGGAACCAACACAGGGGGCCGTAAGCGGAGGGCGGGGCCGCACAGGCCGAAGGGGCCGTACGGCGAGTGACGCGGGTACTCCCGCGGCCACGAGCGTGCCGCCCCGGAGGCCGTCAAAGCGCAGCGGGTGCGGCCCCGTCCGGAGCGGGTGCAGACCGGCGAAGTCAGCGCAGCGAACCGGAGCCGCAGGAGCTGAGCGGCCGCGTTAGTTGTCGGAGCGAGGAGACGTGCGCGAGCTTGACGAGAAAGGAGCTTCGGTGCCGATCGCTCGTTGGCGCGAACCGCGGACGGTGGTTAGCTGCGTATCACCGTCCCGTTATCCTTGCGAACGTTCGAAAAGACGGATACCAATTTAGGATCGCCTATGGCTCATATCCTAGTGGTAGACGACACAGAAGATTGCCTACTCCCGTTGGCTCGGCTCCTGCGGCACGATGGCCATAGTGTTGAATGCGCTACAAACGGTTTGGAGGCGCTGACCGTCTTGGAGCGGTTTCGCGCGGACAGCATCATCCTTGACCTTATGATGCCGGTCATGGACGGCTTCGAGTTCTTGGACGCACTGCGTCAGCGCGAAGAGTGGAAGGACATTCACGTCGTTGTGCTCACGGGTTACTGTGAGAACTTGCGTGCGGAGCGCCTCAACCGACTCGGTGTCTCAGAGATCCTGCTGAAAGGTTCCCTCGACTGGCAGCGTCTGCTCAAGCTCGTTACCTAAGCTCCCCAATATCGAGTGTTTGCCCGACGCCGGGCCGCCTCGCTCGCCTGCCCGTGAATGCGCTGCCGGACCGCTTATCCCAAGCCGATTTTCAGCCGTTCCGGGCTGTACGAGCACTTATTAATGTGCTGTGCGGGAGGAATCCCAGCCGAGGGCCAGTCGGTAGCTCTTCGCCTGCCGCTGTAGCTTGAGCGCTCGTGTAGGTCTAGTAAGGTTAGCCCCTTAGGTCGCAGGTCATAGCTGCCCGAATTCATGTCGCTTGGTTCGCTCGGCAACCTGATGGATTATTCGCCGGGAGTTCGGGCGGCAGACGTGCTAGGCACCGCCCGGAACACGCGCGCAGCAAGCGGCCAGAACGCTTCGCGCGAGGTGGAACGATTACCGCCTCGATCGGCGGGCAGACCCCGAAACGTTGTTCCCCGCGGGGTCTCGACCAGCGGTGCGGTCGGCGGGATTGAGAAGTCAAACGAGGAGATGGTGAGCGGGGAGTGCGCGCGATGAGTGGCAATATCGACAATGCTGCCGGCAAAAGGCCGGGCACCGCGTCGGAGAGCGAATCCCCTTTCCCCCCGGCGGCCGATCGTTCCGCAGACGCGGGGTTTCTGAGTGGCGGCGGCGAGTTGGGCGAGCGGATGCGCCGAACGGATTGGACGGCGCCGCCGCTGGGTGTCCCCGAACGTTGGCCGCGGACGCTCAAGACCGCCGTCCGCATCATGCTCGCCTCGCGTCAGCCGTTCTGGATCGGCTGGGGTCGGGAACTCACCTACCTCTATAACGACGCGTACAAGTCGATCATCGGCGGCAAGCACCCGCAGGCCCTGGGCCAGCCCACGTCCGTCGTCTGGCGGGAGATCTGGAACGATATCGAGCCGATGCTCTCGACGGCTCTCTCCGGGGCGGAAGGAACCTACGTCGAGGCGCAGCGGCTGATCATGGAGCGTCACGGCTACCCGGAGGAGACGTACTACACCTTCTCGTACAGCCCGATTCCCGATGACGACGGCCGGCCCGGCGGCATCATCTGCGCCAACACAGACGACACGCGGCGGGTGATCGGCGAGCGTCAGGTGTCGCTCCTGCGCGAATTAGGCGCTCGCACGGCGGACGCGCGTACGCTGACTGAGGTCTGCGAGCGCGCGGCACAAGCCTTGGGGTCAAACCCGTACGA
>CADDYU010000143.1 GCA_902810705.1 Methylococcaceae bacterium | reverse complement strand
GCCGGGTAGCGGCCGCTACCCGGTATGCGCACGCGGGCGTAAAAGCCGGGGCTCAGATCATCGTCGGGATTCGGAAACACGCCGCGTCCGCGGCCGGTGCCGGTCGTTGGGTCGATGCGCGGATCGACATAATCGATATAGCCTTTGTGCGGAAAATCGGCTTCATTCGCCAGCCCGAGCTCGACGGGTATCTGATGGTAGCGGGCGCTCGCCCGCTTGCCCTCGCGGGCGAGCGCACGGTATTTCAGGATCGACTGTTCGTCGGCGTCGAAATAGACGTAGACGGGATCGATCGAGACGATGGTGGCCAACACCGTGGCGCCGCCGCTGCCGCCATTCACCAGATTGCCTTCGGTGATGAGCCGCCGGCCGATGCGGCCGCTGATCGGAGCCCTCACCTGGGTGAATTCCACGTTCAGCCTGGCCGCATCCACCGCCGCGACGGCCGAGCGCACCGCCGCGTGCGCCTCGCGCAGGCCCTTGCTGCGCGTATCGAATTCCTCTTCCGAAATCGCCCGCGCGCGAAACAGCTTGTCCGCTCGCGCCAGTTCGTTCTTCGCCAGCTCGAGGCGGGCCCTGGCCTGCTGCAGCTCAGCCTCGGCACGGTCGAGTTCCGCGCGATACGGCCTGGGATCGATGGCAAACAGCAGATCGCCTTTCTTTACCTTGGTGCCGTCCTTGAAGTTGATTATCTCCAGATAACCGCCGACGCGGGCGCGCACCTCAACGGTTTCTACCGCCTCGGTCCGGCCGGTATATTCATCCCACTCCATGACTTCCCTCTGCACCGGCTGGCTGACGGTCACCTTGGGCGCGGGCGGGGTCGGCGGCGGCGAAGGTGTGGGCTTGCAGGCGGCGAGCGCAAGCGTTAACAGCCATAGAATTCTAGTCCGCATGACGGTGTCCCCGGATGAAGAAGCTGACCACGGCCTGAATCAGGCCGGTTTTTTCCGCCTCGCTCAGCCCCGTCTGGAGACCGAGCAGGCAGCGTAGGTGTTCGTGACCTTTCAGCATACTCAGAAACAGCTGGGCGGCGCGATTCACGTCCGCCATCTGCAGCAGGCCGCGCTCGTTCAAGCCTTTCAGGTACGCCGCCAACTCGTTCAGCACCGGCTGCGGGCCCCTCCGGTACACCAGTTCGCCCAACTCGGGGAACGCATGGTGCTCGGCGATGATGAGGCGATGGAGATTCAGGGTATCCTCCGCATATATGAAATCGATGAAGGAGCGGGCGATGGTGGTGAGGCAGGCTTCAACGCCAAGGTTCTCGATCTGGGCGCGCGACAGGGCGCACAGCAGCGTCTCGCAGCGTCTGGCGATCACCGCGGCAAACAGCGCCTGCTTGTTGTGGAAATAGCTGTAGAGCGTCGGCTTGGAGACCGGCGCCGCCTCCGCGATCGCCTCCATGCTGGCGCCGGCGTAGCCCCGCGACAGAAAGGCGCGCGTCGCGGCCTCCAGAATGGCCTGCTGCTTGGAAAGGGGATTTGCGGTCGTATCGCTCAATTCGATGGTATGCGGTAGTGAGTGATTATTCCGGCCCGAAAATAGCCTCCTGGTATTTCGGGCCATCGCTCAGGCCGGTACACGCCTAAGCCTTGGCTCACGCGGCTTGGCGCCGCGCCGGGCATCCCTAACCCCCGATTAACCCGGCCGATTTAAGGGCCGGGTTGATAAGATTATCACCAGAATAAACCACACCGTTTGGTTTAGCAATCGGTATTGCTGATAGGCGGTGGATGCTGCCACCCAGGACCGGCGACTGACTGGTCGCAAGCGGTTAGACGGGCGCTGAGTTGGTGATTTCGCCACTTATTGAGCCTTTTCGCGAGAATTGTTATCCTGACGCAACTATCAAGAATCGAGGGGTTCGGCATGAGCGCCCAGATTGGTGAAAAACCGCCCCCACTCCAGGTCTCGGCTTGGGTGCAGGGCGAGCCGACTGATTTCGAACGGGAAACCGGCCGCGTCGTGCTGGTGGATGTTTTTCAAGTCAATTGTCCCGGCTGTTTTCTTTACGCGCTGCCGCAGGCCATCGGCCTGCACCGGCAATACCAAGCGGCCGGGCTCACCGTCCTGGGCGTGGCGACGGCCTTCGAGGACTTCGATAAAAATACGCTGGAGAATTTGCAACGGCTAATCGAGCGCAGCGAAGTTATCGGCGCCACCCGGGCGGCGCTTGGCCAATATGGCGTACTGACCGACCACGCGCTGCCGTTCCGCATCTCCTTTCCGGTCGCCATGGACCTGTTGCGCAAGGTGATCCCCGCCGCCGATGAGGCAAGCGTAGAAACCTACATTCGGGAGAAGATGCCCGATTTTCCGGCCCTGCCTGCCGATCAGCAGGCGGAAATCGTTCAACAGGTCAGGGATTACCTACAGACCAAGGAATATTCCGCGGCCACCTTCGAAACGTTTGCCCTGCAGGGCACCCCCTCACATATCCTGGTGGATAGAAAAGGGATCCTGCGTGAAATCGGCTTCGGCGGCGACGAGCATCTCGAAGCGAAAGTGCAGGCGCTGCTGAATGAATGAGCCCGGCTCGCCGCCAAAATGCCTGCGAAAACCCACTCGCGTTCTCGCCTTACTCATCGTTTCCCTTCTCGGGGGCTGCGCCAGCCTGTCCGGTTCCTTTGAACAGCCACGGGTGTCGGTCGCCGGCCTAACGCTCGAGGAGGCCAATCTGCTGTCACAGACCTTTGGTGTACGGCTGCGCATCGACAACCCCAATGACTACCGCATCAAGGTCGACGGCGCCGAGGTCCGCATCGCGCTGAACGGCGAGCCGCTGGCTCAGGGTCTGACCAACCGGTCCGTTTCCATCCCCCGCTACGGCAGCACCAGGCTCAACATCAGCGCCACCACCCAGTTGCTGGGCCTGCTGCAGCAAATCCTGGTGCTCGGTACCCGGCAGAATGTCGATTACGAGGTCAGCGGTCATATGAACCTGGGCCGGGGATTTTTCTCCGCCACCCAGCGCTTCCCGTTCCGCGTCAATGGCGTGCTGGATCTGTGGCGCTTCAATCAAGGCCAGCCGATCACCCAGCCGCTGAACGAAAATGGCGGCGTTGAGATGCAGCCGCTGGATGCGCCTCACGAGCGGCCGCTGGAGCCGGCAATCGGTCAGTGACCGGTGTGACCGGCGAGTTACCAAATCGGCCGAGTTAGTTTTCGCGCTCGAGCGGGCAAGCTAGGCACCCGATGAGGCGAGGAAATCCCCATCGTTTGTCGGCAGTCCGAGCAGCGGAATGTTCGCGACCCATCGAGGCAGGCCGATGAACCGGTAGTCCCGATTCATACGGTTAAGGAGGCGCAACGTGAAACTTCTGGCTGTTCACCCCGGGCCTTTGATGTATACCAAGGTGTTTCTGCGGCTCGAGCCTTTGGGACTGGAGCTGATCGCCGAAGCCGCGCGGCGGGCGGGCCACGAAGTGCGGCTGATTGACCTGCAGGTGGAAAGCCATCATGCCTATGGCAGGCTGCTGGACGAGTGGCGGCCCGATGCCACGGCGTTTTCGCTGAATTATCTCGCGAACGTGCCGGAGGTGATCGACCTCGCGAAAATCGCCAAAATCCGTCTGCCCGGCACTTTCGTGCTGGTTGGCGGGCACAGCGCATCCTTCATCGCGCGCGACCTTCTGGCGCACGCAGAAGGCGCCATCGACTGCGTGCTCAAGGGCGAAGGCGAGGCGGCGCTGCCGAAACTGCTGGAAGCCATCGAGCACGACCGCAACGCCCTTCTTGAGGTCCCCGGGGTGGTGGCGCCGGACGGCGAAGGCCCGCCGCCGGCGTTCGTCCATTGCCTGGACGATTTGAGTCCGGCGCGCGAGCTCTTGCGTCACCGGCGCAAATATTTCCTCGGCGTGCTCGATCCCTGTGCATCGATCGAATTCACCCGAGGCTGTCCGTGGGACTGTTCTTTCTGTAGCGCGTGGACGTTCTACGGCCGCAGCTATCGCACCCTGAGTCCCGAGCGGGTGGTGGAGGATCTCAGGAGGATCCGCGAACCCGGCGTCTTCATCGTCGACGACGTGGCGTTCATCCAGGACCGGCACGGCTTCCAGATCGGCGAAGCCATCGCCCGCGAGGGCATCCGGAAGGAATACTACTTGGAGACCCGCGGCGACGTGCTGCTGCGCAACAAGGAGGTATTCAAGTTCTGGAAGCAACTGGGCATGCGATACATGTTTCTGGGGATCGAGGCCATCGATGAGGAAGGCTTGCAGAAATACCGAAAGCGCGTGACGCTCGGGAAAAACTTCGAAGCGCTCGCATTCGCCCGCTCTCTGGGAATCATGGTGGCTATCAATATCATCGCCGATCCCGATTGGGACCGGGAGCGTTTCAAGGTCATCCGCGAGTGGTGCATGGAAATTCCCGAGATCGTGAATATCAGCGTCAACACCCCCTACCCGGGCACCGAGACCTGGCGCACCGAGTCGCGCAAGCTGACTACTCGGGATTACCGCCTGTTCGACATCCAGCACGCGGTGCTGCCGACCCGGCTGCCGCTCGCCGAGTTCTACCAGGAACTGGTGAAGACTCAGCAAATTCTCAACAAGAAGCACATGGGCTGGGCCTTGCTGAAGGATGCGGCGAAGATCGTCGCCGGCCAGCTCCTGCGCGGCCAGACCAATTTCGCTCGTAGCCTGTGGAAATTCAACAGCGTGTACGATGCTAAGCTGCAACTCGAAGACCACGCCCGGCCGGTAGCGTACGAAATGTCGCTGCCGCCGGCGCCAGCAGCCACCATCAAGCCGCAGACGCTATACATCCACCCCGCAAAGGGCCGCAAAAGCCGCGCGCTGGACGATGCAACCGAACAGTTCATCGACACGACCCGGATGAGCGCCGAGGGCTGATGGCGGCTGTCGGAGAGCGGTATTCCGATGGCCACCATCGGAACGCAGCGGCTGCGGCCCGCTAATTCTTCGAGCTCGAAGGCGCCACAGAACCCTGCGCCCCACACGCGGTCGATGAAGCTCGCTGAATTGCGCCGCGCCGGTACCGGATCGTCCATGATTTTAGGCGGCTTGCGACCGTTTCATCGGACGGCAGACCGGGAATGATCAACCGACCGCCGTGCCGTCGGTGAAATCCTGGAACGGCTGCAAAGCCTGAATCCGAAAAAAACCAGACTGCCCCCCATCGCCTGCCTCCTACCCGCTCCGCCGAGGTTTCAGCTTCATCCGGAAGGAAATCGGCGGCGGGTTCGTGCATCGCGCGCCTACGAACGCCGCTGAGGAACAGCTAACTATACTTGTCACAAAGCTCAGGACGTAAGCTCTGGTAATGGATTCGCTCAGCGGTAAATCCGTCTTCGGACCGATTCTCTTATTATTCCGGCCCGAAAATACCCTCCTGGTATTTTGGGCCATCGCCAGGGCCGGTACACGCCCGGCCTTGGCTCACGCGGCTTGGCGCCGCGCCGGGCATCCCTGACCCGGGTTAACCCAGCCTATTTAGGGGCCGGGTTAATAGCCTCTCCAGCCGCGTTGAGATCGATGCAATCGAGCGCGTGCCCGGCCGTTTTTCTCGGCTCACGGGCCCCAGCGTCACATGCCAAATCCAGCCATGGAAACTCAATTCTTCAAAAAACCCATCCTGAATTCGCCCTACCAATACCCAGCGCGTCATTGGGAACTGGACGACCAGGGCCAGCCGACGCAGCGTATCATCGAAAGCCGCCGGCGCGCCGAGTTCATCACGCCTATCCCCAAGCCCAAAAAGCGCAAGGACACGTCCAGCCAGCAGTCGTTAATCTTCGATGAAGGCTTGGGGCTTTCGTCCGAAATCCAGCAGTATGACCCCACCCCGATCATCAACGAGCTGCGCCGCCATGTCGATCAGTGGCGTCAATTGCCGAATCCAAGCGATTGGCTAGTGACGCCGGAAACCGCCCGTCTGCTCCAGCACTGGCGGCATCATTCCTTCAACAGCCTGCGGCCGTTTTTCTGCCAGATCGAGGCGGCCGAGACGGCGATCTGGCTCACGGAAGTGGCGCCCAAGCTTGGCAAGGCGGGCGCCAAGTTCCTGGATCACCTGGCGAGCGCCAATCACGACGCCAATCCGAAATTGCTGCGCCTGGCGCTCAAGCTCGCCACCGGCGCCGGCAAGACCACCGTCATGGCCATGCTGATCGCCTGGCAGACGATCAATGTCGTACGCCGGCCCAACAGCGCCAAGTTCACCCGCGGATTTCTGATCGTGACGCCGGGCCTTACCATTCGCGATCGGCTGCGGGTGCTTCAGCCCAACGATCCGGACAGCTACTATCAGAGCCGGGAACTGGTGCCGAGCGACATGTTGGTCGATCTCGAACGCGCCAAGATCGTCATCACCAATTATCACGCCTTCAGGCGCCGAGAGCGCCTGGAGCTCTCCAAAGGCGGCCGCGCGCTGCTCCAAGGCCGGGGCGAAAAGCTCGATACCCTGGAAACCGAAGGGCAGATGCTCCAGCGGGTGTGCCCCGAACTCATGGGACTGAAGAATATTTTGGCGATCAACGACGAGGCCCATCATTGCTACCGGGAAAAGCCCATTCACGACGACGAGGACCTGACGGGCGATGAGAGGAAGGAAGCCGAAAAGAACAACGAGGCCGCGAGGCTCTGGATCTCGGGGCTCGAAGTCGTCCAGCGCAAGCTCGGCCTCCTCCGTGTCATCGATCTGTCGGCGACGCCGTTTTTCCTGCGCGGCTCGGGTTATGCGGAAGGCACGCTGTTCCCCTGGACGATGAGCGATTTCTCGCTGATGGATGCTATCGAATGCGGCATCGTCAAACTGCCCCGCGTGCCGGTGGCGGACAATATCCCGGGCGGCGAGAGCCCCAAGTTCCGCCGTCTCTGGGAACACATCGGCTCGAAGATGCCCAAGAAAGGCCGCGGCAAGAACAAAGCCCTCGATCCGCTCAGCATCCCGGTGGAACTCCAGACCGCACTCGAAGCGCTCTATGGCCATTACGAGAAAACCTTCCGGCTCTGGCAGGAAAGCGGGATCAAGCTGCCGCCCTGCTTCATCGTGGTCTGCAACAACACCTCTACTTCCAAGCTGGTTTACGACTATATCTCGGGATTTCACCGCGAGAACGAAGACGGCTCGATGACCCTGGAGAACGGCCGGCTGCTCCTGTTCCGCAATTTCGACGAAGACGGCAATCCTTTGGGCCGGCCCCGCACCCTCCTGATCGACAGCGAACAGCTCGAGTCGGGCAAGGTACTGGACGCCAATTTTCACCAGATGGCCGGCGACGAGATCGAGCGGTTCCGCCGCGAAATCATCGAGCGCACCGGCGACCGCCAGAAAGCCGCGAACCTCAGCGACCAGGAGTTGCTGCGGGAAGTCATGAACACCGTCGGCAAGGAGGAGCGCTTGGGCGAAGCCATCCGCTGCGTCGTGTCCGTGTCCATGCTCACCGAAGGCTGGGACGCCAACACCGTGACGCATGTGCTGGGCGTCCGCGCTTTCGGCACCCAGTTGCTGTGCGAGCAGGTCATCGGCCGCGCGCTCCGCCGCCAGTCCTACGATCTCAACGGAGAGAACCTATTTAACGTCGAATATGCGGACGTTTTGGGGATTCCCTTCGACTTCACCGCCAGACCTGTGGTGGCGCCGCCGCAAAAACCCCGCGAAACCCTCCATGTCAGGGCGGTTCGCCCCGACCGCGACGCGCTGGAAATCCGGTTTCCCCGCGTTCAGGGCTACCGGGTGGACCTGCCCCGGGAGCTTCTGAGCGCCCAATTCAACGGCGATTCCGTGCTGGAACTGACGCCCGACCTGGTGGGCCCCTCAGTCACCCAGAACGCCGGCATCATCGGCGAATCGGTCGATCTCGATCTCGTCCATACCGGCGATCTGCGCCTGTCCACGCTGCTGTTCCATCTCACTCATCGCCTGCTCTACACCAAATGGCGCGACCCCGGCGACGTAGCCAAATTGCATCTCTACGGCCAACTCAAGCGCATCACCAGGCAGTGGCTGGACACCTGCCTTATCTGCAAAGGCGGCACCTATCCCGCGCAACTGATGTATCAGGAACTGGCCGATATGGCCTGTGAGCGGATCACGGCAGGCATCACACGCGCCTTCGTCGGAACGCGCCCGATCAAAGCCGTGCTTGATCCCTATAATTCGACCGGATCTACAGCGTATGTCAATTTCACTACCTCCAAAACCGAGCGCTGGGAGACCAATGCTAGCCGCTGCCATGTCAACTGGGTGATTCTCGATAGCGATTGGGAGGCCGAATTCTGCCGCGTCGCCGAAGCCCACCCGCGCGTGAAGTCCTACGTCAAAAACCACAGTCTCGGGCTGGAAGTGCCTTACCGTTACGGCTCCGAAACCCGCAAATACCTGCCCGACTTCATCGTACGGGTGGACGACGGCCGCGGCGAAGGCGATCTTCTGAACCTCATCGTCGAAATCAAGGGCTACCGCCGCGAGGACGCCAAAGTGAAGAAGGAAACCATGGAGACCTACTGGGTACCCGGCGTGAACAACCTCGGGCACTACGGGCGCTGGGCCTTCGCCGAGTTCACCGAGGTTTTCCAGATTGAATCAGACTTCAAAGCGAAGGTCGAAGCCGAATTTGACAAGATGATCGAAGAAAGAGCGAAAGGCGACGCTTAGAAGTTCATTCATGCTTCATTTGACTGGTGTACACTATACTCGTGTACACGATTTAACAAAGGCATATCCATGAAAAACATAACCTTGAGCGCGGATGAAAAGCTGATCGAAGCCGCCCGCGAACGCGCCCGCGCCGAACATACCACCTTGAACGAACAATTCCGCCGCTGGCTGGCGGACTACGTGCAACGCGAACAGCAAGCGGAAGAGGCCATGGCGATTCTCCACGAGCTACAGGGTAAAGTGCGTACAGGTGGGAAAAAATTTACTCGGGATGAAATGAATGAGCGGTGAATTCCTCGATTCCAATATTTTTATCTATTTGTTTGATGAGACGGATGCCCATAAAAAAACGATAGCCGAAAGCATTGTGCAAGCGGCGCTGGCAGGGCATAGCGCCTGCATTAGCCATCAGGTGATACAAGAAACCCTGAATGTAATGACCCGAAAATTACCAGCGCCGATGACATCCGAGAATGCCCAACGCTTTTTGGCCAAGATTTTACTGCCGCTATGGAAGATCATGCCCAATCTGGCGCTTTACCAGCGCAGCCTTGAGGTGCAAGCGCGTTACCGGTTCAGTTATTATGATTCCTTGATTATCGCCGCCGCGCTTGAAGCGGGCTGCCTTACCCTGTTCAGCGAAGACTTGCAGCACGGCCAGAGAATCGAAGGGTTGATCATCGAAAATCCGTTCCAAGATTGAGACAGGATTTACGGGATGGGCAGGATAATTCAAAGAATTTATTCGTTTTTTTATAACCTGTTCATTTAATAACGTAAAGAGGTAAACATGTTAAAAAGTTACCAAGCGAGATTGGATCACGGTCAAGTAAAATGGCTGGGTGAGCAACCTAATGTCGAAAGCGCCCGCGTCATCGTTACCATACTTCAAGAATCCGGGCCTCGAATGAAGCGTAAACCCCCCACTATCCATTGCCGGTAAAGGCAAAACCTTGGGAGATATTGTCAGTCCCGTGATTGATGAAAGGTAGACAGCATGAAACCCGATTTAATTTATATTCTTACCGATTTACCTTCGAAGTTCATGCCAAGCAAGCCGAAAATGGCAAGTTCAGACAGGATGAACAGGATTTTCAGGATGAAAAACCTGATTGATTTACGTTCTATAAATTTTATTCATCCTGTAAATCCTGTCTAAATCATCTGGTAAAAATAACCAACAAACTCAGCGTCGAAACCCTTACCCACGACGACGCGACCCGCAAGAACATCCCCACGGCCGAATACCAGTCGGTCATGCGCCGGGATGAGCAGAGCCCCGTCGGTGATGTTTACCGGATGGAGATGGATTTCGAAAAGAAGGTCGGGGCCGAGTTTGAAAAACTAATCACCGAAACAATACGGGAGAAAGCAAGCTAATGGCGAAGACCACATTCCAAACCAATCCCGTCTCGCTCCAGACCCTCCTAACAAATTGTGAGGCCGGTAAGTTGCAACTGCCGGACTTCCAGCGCAGTTGGGTGTGGGAAGAGGAGCGCATCATGAGCCTGATTGCCTCGGTATCCCGCGGCTTCCCCATGGGTGCCTTGATGACCCTGAAGTCGAAGGTGGATGTGGGAATCATGTTCGCTCACCGGCGGATAGAAGGGGCGCCGGAAGCAGCCAAAGAGGCGCATCCCGAACAACTTCTACTGGATGGGCAACAGCGCATGACCTCCCTCTACCAGAGCTGCATGCGCAAGTACGTGGTCACGACCATTACCGCCAAGAAACGGCTGGTCAAGCGCTGGTTCTACATCGACATACTTAAGGCTCTGAGTTCTGACGCAGACCGGGACTCGGCGATTTTCGTCGTCCCCGAAGACCGCCAGATTAGGGAGAACTTCGACAAGGACATCAAGCTTGATCTCTCGACGCCTCAGTTTGAGTACGAGCAATTGATGTTTCCGCTGAATCACGCTTTCTCGTCCGACGCATGGTTACAGGGATTCTGGCGCCACTGGAATGAAAAGGGGGATAGCGAGCAAGTCAGCATCTTCTTCGAGTTCAAGAATGAGGTGCTGAAAAATATTGCCGAATACCAGGTTCCTGTGATCGCCCTCGGCGCGGACACTGCGCACGAAGCCGTCTGCCTTGTCTTCGAGAAGGTAAACACGGGCGGCAAGGCACTAGATGCCTTCGAACTGCTGACCGCCATGTATGCCGCCCAGGGGCACAAGCTGCGGGATGACTGGCTCGGTAATGAGGATTCAGACAACCCGGCTGAGCGGCTTGGCCTTCAGAAGCGGCTTGCCCTCTTCGGCCGTGCAGCGGGTCAAGCCCAGGGCGTATTGGCTGGTGTAGCCTCGACGGATTTTCTCCAGGCCATTGCGCTGCTTCATACTAAGGAAATGCGCTTTGCAGCCAAGGCACAGAATCCCGACAAGGAGAGTGAATGGCCGGCGGTCCGGGCGACCCGTCAATCACTGCTCGACCTGCCGCTCGCGGCCTACA
>CADDYU010000142.1 GCA_902810705.1 Methylococcaceae bacterium | reverse complement strand
CACACGTGCTACAATGGTGGTGACAGTGGGCAGCGAGACCGCGAGGTCGAGCTAATCTCCAAAAGCCATCTCAGTTCGGATTGCACTCTGCAACTCGAGTGCATGAAGTTGGAATCGCTAGTAATCGCGGATCAGCATGCCGCGGTGAATACGTTCCCGGGCCTTGTACACACCGCCCGTCACACCATGGGAGTTGGTTTTACCCGAAGGCGCTGTGCTAACCGCAAGGAGGCAGGCGACCACGGTAGGGTCAGCGACTGGGGTGAAGTCGTAACAAGGTAGCCGTAGGGGAACCTGCGGCTGGATCACCTCCTTTCTAAGGAAGCTTCTTAATGGAAACGCTCACTCGTTGAGCCTCTGCCTTTTGACGCTCTTGGAACAAGATGGAAGAAAGTCATTCTTACCATCGCGCATACCTAAAGCGGATCTGCCGCCTTCGTTTCTCTTTCTTCGCGAATGATTAGTCTGCGCTCACGCGCCGCATCGCACCCTTTGGGTGCTGGCGCTCCGCGAGGGCGCGGCACGAGCCGCGACGCGCAGTCGCGCTTGCCGAGGCGATGCCTCGGGAGTTCGGCTTGCTGAGTTCAGCTAAGGGCTTGTAGCTCAGTTGGTTAGAGCGCGCGCTTGATAAGCGTGAGGTCGGAGGTTCAAGTCCTCCCAGGCCCACCACTTCCTTTGAAACACGAAGGTTATCAGGGGCCGTAGCTCAGCTGGGAGAGCGCCTGCTTTGCAAGCAGGATGTCGTCGGTTCGATCCCGTCCGGCTCCACCAACCTTTGTTGGTGTTGAGAGGAGTGGCAATCATTCGCATATGAGTTTGCGGCGCGCCTCGTGCGCTCCGCCTGTTCTGTTTGACATCGTAAAGAGAAGATTTGTTCGGGTTCCATGTTCGGAGCCTGGCCCTGGAAGGTCCATAACCTTCCGTAAGCGGTCGGGTGATGATGGGCATGGTTCGTCGCTTGGGACGCTCAATCCCAGGCAGATGATGGGTAAGCCTAACCGCGCCCCCGG
Organism: Methylococcaceae bacterium; assembly: GCA_902810705.1. Lineage (GTDB taxonomy): Bacteria > Pseudomonadota > Gammaproteobacteria > Methylococcales > Methylococcaceae > CADDYU01. The sequence continues at coordinate 10,277 of CADDYU010000142.1, read as the reverse complement.
ATAGATCTCGAGAAGCTGGTCTTTTTGTGCCGATGGCATTGGGAGCGATCCCGATGAACATTGGCAATGAGAACGATCAAGTGTCTTAAGGGCAATTGGTGGATGCCTTGGCATGCACAGGCGATGAAGGACGTGATACGCTGCGATAAGCGTCGGGGAGGTGCGAATACCCTTTGATCCGACGATTTCCGAATGGGGAAACCCACCTAAGGTACTTGGAAAATCAGAGTAGCAGAGCGATCTGCTGCTGTGGTTTCCAAGTATCGATATTAGGTAACTTACCCTGAATACATAGGGGTAAAGTGGCGAACGCGGGGAACTGAAACATCTAAGTACCCGTAGGAAAGGACATCAACCGAGACTCCGCAAGTAGTGGCGAGCGAACGCGGACCAGGCCAGTGGCTTTTGTGAGATAAGTGGAACCTTCTGGAAAGTTGGGCCATAGTGGGTGATAGCCCCGTACACGTAATGCGAACAAAAGTCCTAGAGTAAGGCGGGACACGTGAAATCCTGTCTGAACATGGGGAGACCACTCTCCAAGCCTAAGTACTCGTGCATGACCGATAGCGAACTAGTACCGTGAGGGAAAGGTGAAAAGCACCCCGACAAGGGGAGTGAAAGAGTACCTGAAACCGATTGCCTACAAACAGTGGAAGCCCGCAAGGGTGACCACGTACCTTTTGTATAATGGGTCAGCGACTTAGTGTGACGAGCAAGCTTAAACCGGTAGGTGTAGGCGCAGCGAAAGCGAGTCTGAACAGGGCGTTCAGTTCGTCGCATTAGACCCGAAACCGAGTGATCTAGCCATGAGCAGGTTGAAGGTAAGGTAACACTTACTGGAGGACCGAACCCATAACTGTTGCAATAGTTCGGGATGACTTGTGGCTAGGGGTGAAAGGCCAATCAAACTCGGAAATAGCTGGTTCTCCGCGAAATCTATTTAGGTAGAGCGTCGACCGAATACCCTGGGGGGTAAAGCACTGCATGGGCTAGGGGTCCTCACCGGATTACCAAACCTAAGCAAACTCTGAATACCCAGGAGTACTAGTCGGCAGACACACGGCGGGTGCTAACGTCCGTCGTGAAAAGGGAAACAACCCTGACCTACAGCTAAGGTCCCCAAGTTATGGCTAAGTGGGAAAGGATGTGAGGATCCCAAAACAACCAGGATGTTGGCTTAGAAGCAGCCATCATTTAAAGAAAGCGTAACAGCTCACTGGTCTAAATAAGGGTCTTTGCGCCGAAAATGTAACGGGGCTAAAGCCATACACCGAAGCTTAGGGTTCGTGAGCAATCACGAGCGGTAGCGGAGCGTTCTGTAAGCCAGTGAAGGGAGACCCGTGAGGGCTCCTGGAGGTATCAGAAGTGCGAATGCTGACATGAGTAACGTAAGGGGAGTGAGAGACTCCCCCGCCGAAAGACCAAGGGTTCCTGCTTAAAGTTAATCTGAGCAGGGTTAGCCGGCCCCTAAGACGAGGCGGAAACGCGTAGTCGATGGGAACCACGTTAATATTCGTGGGCCTGTGGGTAGTGACGGATTGCACAAGTTGTTCGACCTTATTGGATTGGTCGGGCAGCGGAGCGGTTCCAGGAAATAGCTCCCACTTATAGACCGTACCCGAAACCGACACTGGTGGTCAGGTAGAGTATACCAAGGCGCTTGAGAGAACTATGCTGAAGGAACTCGGCAAATTGCACGCGTAACTTCGGAAGAAGCGTGACCCTTTCCTGCGCAAGCAGGGTGAGGGTGGCACAGACCAGGGGGTAGCGACTGTTTATCAAAAACACAGGGCTCTGCGAAGCCGCAAGGCGACGTATAGGGTCTGACGCCTGCCCGGTGCTGGAAGGTTAAGAGGAGGGGTGCAAGCTCTGAATCGAAGCCCCAGTAAACGGCGGCCGTAACTATAACGGTCCTAAGGTAGCGAAATTCCTTGTCGGGTAAGTTCCGACCTGCACGAATGGCGTAACGACTTCCCCGCTGTCTCCAGCATAGACTCAGTGAAATTGAATTCCCCGTGAAGATGCGGGGTTCCTGCGGTTAGACGGAAAGACCCCGTGCACCTTTACTATAGCTTTACATTGGCATTCGTAGTGGCATGTGTAGGATAGGTGGTAGGCTTTGAAGCCAGGGCGCCAGCCTTGGTGGAGCCACCCTTGAAATACCACCCTTATTACTATGGATGTCTAACCGCGGCCCGTTATCCGGGTCCGGGACAATGTATGGTGGGTAGTTTGACTGGGGCGGTCGCCTCCTAAAGAGTAACGGAGGCGCGCGATGGTGGGCTCAGAACGGTCGGAAATCGTTCGCTGAGTGCAATGGCATAAGCCTGCCTGACTGCGAGACTGACAAGTCGAGCAGAGACGAAAGTCGGTCATAGTGATCCGGTGGTCCCGCGTGGAAGGGCCATCGCTCAACGGATAAAAGGTACGCCGGGGATAACAGGCTGATGACCCCCAAGAGTCCATATCGACGGGGTTGTTTGGCACCTCGATGTCGACTCATCGCATCCTGGGGCTGGAGCAGGTCCCAAGGGTATGGCTGTTCGCCATTTAAAGCGGTACGTGAGTTGGGTTCAGAACGTCGTGAGACAGTTCGGTCCCTATCTGCCGTGGGTGTAGGAATATTGAAAGGATCTGTCCCTAGTACGAGAGGACCGGGATGGACGGATCTCTGGTGGACCTGTTGTGGCGCCAGCCGCATAGCAGGGTAGCTATATCCGGACGGGATAACCGCTGAAGGCATCTAAGCGGGAAACCCACCTTGAAACGAGTATTCCCTGAGAACCGTGGAAGACGACCACGTTGATAGGCCGGGTGTGGAAGAGCGGCAACGCTTGAAGCTTACCGGTACTAATAGTTCGATCGGCTTGATCGTTCTCATTCCTAATGTTCATCAAACCAGCGCTCACGCATGAGCGGCCCTTACAGGGCCTATGCTCCGCGGGGGCGCCGGAAAACCGGCGACGCGCAGTCGCGCTTGCGGGCCTTGCCCGGAAGAAACTGCAGTCGCCAGGCACAAAACAGCTTCTCGAATAACGTGCGTTTTGCCGACCTGGTGGTTATGGCGGAGCGGCTGCACCCGATCCCATTCCGAACTCGGCCGTGAAACGCTCCAGCGCTGATGGTACTTCGTCTCAAGACGCGGGAGAGTAGGTCGCTGCCAGGTCTGCCAAACGCACGTTAAATCTTCTCCTTACGATACGGCCCGCCAACGGGATCACGGGCCGCGAAAGCGGCCCTTTCATTTGGCGGATCGGTGGATTTTATGTAGGCAAATGCTTACATAAACTCGGTTGACGCGGGATGGAGCAGCCCGGTAGCTCGTCAGGCTCATAACCTGAAGGTCGTAGGTTCAAATCCTACTCCCGCAACCAAATCAAAAACCCGGCGATCAGCCGGGTTTTTTGCGTTCAGGGCGTGCCAACGCTGCCGGCAGCAGGCAAACGGCCGCCGCGAGGCCCCAAGCCGGCCCCGTCACATCCTACGCAGACTGACAGCAGGCTGATGGTCCCAGCTTCAAATCGTTCGTCGGCTTCAATCGACAGGCAATGGTCGAGCGAGCGGCTCCGCCGACCGCTCCTCACCCATAAATCAATCGTGTGTTTCTCCGTCGTAGACAGTAGCCTGCATTGAAGGTCGCTGCAGGAATGCGCGGTACCATTTCGAAAGCCGAGGCCTTCCTGTCTCGAAATCCGGCAGTTTGCGGAATGCCAGCCAGTCGAGAGCGGTGGCGATTGCGATATGTCCGATATGGAGCGGCTCATCGAGCACGCCATCCCGCTCGAGATAATCGTAGGATTCGACCAGCTTCGTTGTCATGCCTTCGGCTAAGGGCGGGTAGCGCAAATGTTCCGGCCGCCGTGTCGTTTCCCAGCGCAGCGCGATACCCGCTTCGCATAGTCCCTGGGCGATCGCCTGCATACGCAAGGCGACCCAGCGCCTCGGTCCGTCGGCGGGTATCAGCTGGCGCTGCCCGGCGAGCGTGTTCAGATAGTCGCAGATCACGACCGAATCGAAGATTGCCTCGCTGTCCTCCAGTACGAGAACCGGAACCTTGCCCAACGGGTTGACGGCAAAGACCGCATCGTTGCGATTGGTCGGACTGGTTTCATGGTGGATGACACGCAGCCGCCCGGCAAGACCGGCTTCATGGGCAAAGACCAGGACCTTGCGCGCGTAAGGGGAGTGGGTCTGATAAAGAAGATCCATCGTTGGCCCAATTTCGTGTTTGAACAGACTGGTGCGGGCGCGGACGGCCATCTGCCGGTTTCTGCCGGCAAAATTTCATGGCGCTCGCTTCCATCGCATTGGCGCAATGATAGTGCTTCGACGCAGAGTAAGCGGCTACATTTCTAGAGCCCGGGCGAGCGAAACTTGCGCTGGAAGCTGGCCGCCCGCGTTTCTGTTTCTTGCTGGCAAAAAAGCGGTCGCGCCTTACGCGATGACGAGTTGGGGCGGCATGTGCAGATAGCGCGCGGCCTTGCGCTTGGCTGCTATATCCTTCCAGACGAGTTCGACCTGATCGGCATCCAAGCCTATAGCCTGGGCGACTTCGGCCGCGGGCACCTGATGGTCGAGACCATAGAGGCAAAGATCCATCTTGTCGTAAGGCAGGACGAAATAGAACTCCTCCTGCGTCTGCGGCAGGGAATAGGTGTCGGTGGTCGGCGGCCGGGCGCGTATCTCGGCCGGAACGCCGAGATATTCGGCGAGCCGGTAGACCTGTGTCTTGTAAAGATGCGCGATCGGCTTGATGTCGGCGGCGCCGTCGCCATTCTTGACGAAGAAGCCCTGGTCGTATTCCAAGAGGTTCGGGGTGCCGAGCACCGCATAGTTCAGCCGGTCGGCGTGGTAATATTCGAGCTGCTTGCGCGTGCGCTGCTTCATATTGGTCGCCGCGACGATGCCGAGATAGACCTCCACCGGCAGGCGCAGCTTGCGTTCGGTGCCGTCGGGCGCCCGCACGACCAGAGACGACAGATTGTAGCCGCCGGTGGTCAGTCCATTGTCGAACACGACTTTGGAGGCCCAGCCCGGGCCGTAATTCGGCTCCACTTCGCGGATGAAGGCATCGCGACGCGCATAACAGCCCATGGCGCTCAGCATCGGCGCCATGTCCTCGACGGTGCGATCGATGCCGAATGTATCGGCCACCTGGGAGCCAAGCCGCAGGCTCTCCGGGTCAGAATCGCTTTCCGGCATCAGCACGGCAAAGACGTTCGAAGCTCCAAGCGCCCTCGCGGCAAGGCCGGCGCAGACGCTGGAATCGATGCCGCCCGACAGGCCGATGACAAGACCGCGTCGGCGCATACCCTTGCGTAGGCTTTCACGCATTGCCTTGGCGATACGTTCCGTTTCGGCTGCCGGATCGAAGTCGAGAACGGCTGCGGAGAAGTGCTTGGTCACTCAGGTAGGCCCTCGCTGGCGGTCGGCATCGTCGCGGCGAGACGCCGGCTAAGCTTTCCGGTTTCGGTCTTTGGCAGTTCGACGACGAATTCGACGGATTTGGGAACCATGTAGTCCTCGAGAAGGCTAGCGCAGTGGCGCAACACGTCGCGTTCGCTGATCGAACCGGGTTCGGCCGGCACGACCAGTGCCTTGATCGCCTGGCCTAGAACGGGGTCCGGAACCCCGACAACAAGCGCTTCGACGATACCCGGCAAGGTATGAAGGACCGCTTCGACTTCCTTGGGCGATACTTTTTCGCCGCGCGATTTGATGATGTCGTCGCGTCGGGACACAAAGGTCAGGAACCCTTGCGCATCGGCGGTGAAGAGGTCGCCGGTGTGAAGCCTCAGGCCTCCGGTCTCCGGGTCGGGGCGCAAAGCTGCGGCTGTCGCCTGCGGCGCCTCCCAATAACCTTGCATGACGTTCGGTCCGCTGATCACCAACTCACCGACAGCGCCGGGTGCGGTTCGCCTGCCGGTGTCATCGACCACATAGGCCTTTGCTCCGGGGATGGCGATCCCCACGGAACCTGGCCGTTGTTCCAACTGACTAGGTGGCAGGAAAGAAGCGCGAATGCATTCCGTCTGGCCGTACATCGAATAAAAGCGCGCGTCGGGCAGAATTGTCCTTAGCCGGTGAATATGATCGACCGGCAGCGGAGCCGCCGCGCTGGTCACATAACGCAGGCTCGAAAACAATACAGGATCAAGCTCGCGCATCTGCAGCATCATCGCGACCATCGACGGCACCAGCGGGAAACCGGTTGCGCGTTCTGCCTGCAGGCGTTCAAAAACCGCGTAAGGGAACGCGAAGGATTTTTCGAGGACAAGCGTTCCGCCGCAGACAACAGCCGTCATCAATTGCGTCAGGCCATAACCGAACGACAGCGGCAATACGCTGAGGATGACGTCGTCTTGCGTGTTTTCCAGATAGGAAACGATCGAGCCAGTTGCGGCGTCGAGATTGACATGCGTCATCATCACACCCTTGGGCTCGCCAGTGGAGCCCGAGGTGTAGAGGATTGCTGCTAGATCCTTGTCCGCTCGATGCTCGCTCCCGTCAGGCAACGGTTCGGCAAGCAGGCAGTCAGACAGCGGGGTCGCGTCTGGCAGAGCCGCGTGCGGCGTCGTCAGCACGATGTGCGCGGAGTTGACGATGAGTGGCGTAGATTCCGCCACGACGGGAGCCAGTCGCCCCTGTGCCAGAATGACGGAGGCCCGGCAATGATTGGCGACGAAGGCAATGCGGGCGGCCTTTGCCGTCGGATGGACAGGCACGAGTACGGCGCCTGCCGTCCATATCGCGAAAGCCGCGATCACGGCCTCCTGGCTGTTGTCCATGAACACGATGACGCGGTCGCCCTTGCAGACGTGCGCGGCGTGGAGCGACGACGCCAGGCGACGCGCCGACTGCCAGAGTTCGGCGTAGCTCAGCCTGCTGTCGTTGCAAACAAGCGCCGTATGCTGGCCTCGATCAGCCGATCTTGCGTGAAGATGCTCTTCGAGGCGCATTGCAATCCCGCCGCCTAGCTTGCCTGCTTTCGGCCGACATAGCCGACGATGCGGGCGACGGAATCGAGGTTGGCCGGTACGATTTCCCGGTCTTCGACCTTCATTTCGAACCGCTTCTCGATGAAGCCGACCAGTTCGAGAATGCCGGTCGAATCGACAAGATCGTTGTCGATCAGGGACATTTCGTCCGGAAGCGGCTGGCTTTCGTCGCCGAACAGGAAGTTCTCGAAGATGAAGGCCCGTATCGTTGCCTTGATGTCGTCCGCCATGTTCTTGGTTCCGCTGTTATCTGCTCGTCTTAGCGTGTGAGAAATGTATCCAACCAGAGTTGGGTCGAGACAATCCCGATAAAGGCCGTGTCGTCGCGAAAACTGCTCGCTCCCTGGCGAAGCATCTTGCTCTTCAGTTTTTCCACGGCCGGGGCATTGAACAGGCCGCCTTTTCCAACCGTCTTTTCCGACAGAAGGTCCTCCAGATAGTCCGGCGGCGCTGCGGCGAAGGCCTGGCTGTCGGGCGCGCGATAAGGTTGCTTCGGTCTCTCGATGATCGGCTCCGGCACCAGGCCTTTCGCGGCCTGTTTGAGAATATGCTTCTCCCTGAGGCCATGCAGCTTCATGTCCGGGGGCAGGGCGGCAGCAAAGTCGATGAGGCGCGGGTCGAGGAAAGGAAAACGGCCTTCAACGCCGTTCGCCATCATCATACGATCGCCCTGCGCGGAAAGGATATATCCCGGCAGCAGGAAGCTGGTCTCGAGATATTGCGCCTGGTGCAACGGATGCCAGCGCGGGAAGTCCGCCGGCAGCATTGCCGCCAGTTCCGCCGTTGCATCATAGGTGCCGAGCTGTTCCTTGAGGCTGGTGGAAAAGAAGAGCTTGGCCGATCCGGTGGAGCGAAAGCGCGGTCGGTGCGAATAGAGCGGATCATCGATCTTGTCGTCGCCGGCGCCGAAGAACTTCGCCAGATATTCCGGCGATTGCCGCTTCAAGCCTGGCAAATAGGGATAGAGGCGCTGGAACAGCAACGGACGCAGACGCGACTGCGGTTGCCTGCCGCGGAAACGGCGCAGCTTTGCCTCGCGGAAAATATCATAGCCGGCAAACAGTTCATCGGCGCCCTCGCCAGTCAGCACGGTCTTCAGACCGTGGTCATGCACCAGTGCCGACAATTTTCCCAATGGCGCCGGCGCCGTGCGCAGGATCGGCCGCTCGACATGCCTGACCACGTCCGGGAACAGGCGTCCAATATCGTTGGCGGTGCAACGAACCGCATGGTGTTCAACGCCGAGCGTCGCCGCCATCATCGCCTGCCAGCGGCTTTCGTCGTGCTCCTGGGTATCGAAGCCGAGCGAGAATGTCCTGAGATTGCCGGGCACGGCGCGTGCGGCCAGCGCCGAAATCAGGGAGGAATCCAGTCCGCCCGACAAATAGGAGCCGACAGGCACGTCGGCTCGAAGGCGAATGCGCGTGGCGTCGTCGAGCAGTGCCCGCAGTTCTTCGACGGCATCCGGCTTGTGCTGGACATCGCCCGCGTCAGGGAAACTCTGCCGCCACCAGGGGCGTATTTCCGTTCGGCCGCGCTCGATCAGCATCAGATGGCCGGGCGGCAATTCGGAAATGCCGCGGAAGATCGTTCGTGGTGCCAATGGCGTCCACAGGGTGAAGATCTGATCCAGCGCGTACGGATCGAGCTCTGCCGCGATGCCGGGTACGGTGAGAAGCGCCTTGATCTCGGAAGCGAAGAACAAGGTGTCGCCGCGCTTGGCATGGAAGAGCGGGCGAACACCCATGCGGTCGCGCGCCAGCACCATGCGCCGGAGTTTCGTATCCCAGAGCGCGAAGGCGAAATCGCCGTTGAGCTCGTGCAGGCAGTCGAGCCCCATTTCGTCGTAGAGGTGCAGGATCACCTCGGTATCCGATTGGGTGCGGAAGCGCCGCCCGCCGGCGATCAGCCGGGCGCGCAATTCGACATAGTTGAAGATCTCGCCATTGTAGGAAATGACCAGATTGTCGGACCCGTCCAGCATCGGCTGATGGCCGTCCGCCAGGCCGACGATCGACAGGCGGCGATGCGTCAATCCGATGTCGCGGTCGGTATAAATGCCGCTGTCGTCCGGGCCCCGATGCGCCAGGGCGTCGGCCATGCCGGACAGAAGCGGCACCGCGTCCGCCGGCGCCACGCCATCACCGAAATAGCCCGCTATACCGCACATGGAACCGCCGTCATGCGAAACGATCGCCGATCAGGCGTGTCCAGCCTTCGCCGGCAAGCCCGTTGATGAAGGCGCGTCCGCCATTGAACGCGTCGACCAGTTCCGGATGCCGCGAGTGGACGATGGTGGAGGCCGCGTGAACGAAAGCGATCTTGCGCCCCATCATGGCCGTCAGGAGCTGAGGCTGGGCACGGCCACGCAGCGCAGCCATGTCGCGGGAATCGGCGTGGCGCAGCATGCGGTCGATGACGATCGCCTCGCGGCCGGGAAGCGACATGATCTGCACGACCCTGCCGATACGACCCTTGTCGCCGTAGTAGAGGAACAGGCCGACGGGCGCGCCTGTGCGGGAACGGACGACACGCAGAACCCGCTCGCCATGCAGCGCCTTGTCGCGTGCCTGCGCCAGCATGTAGCGCAGGCGGTCGGCGTTCCAGTTTGGACGCAGCGCGAACTGGCGCAGGAAACCTGGAATGAGTTCCGCCGCCTCATCTTCGCTCGCATCGGCATCGCTAAAAGAGTCGGCGCGGCTGGCCAGCGGCACATAGCCGGCCCAACTGGCCTTGCCACGGCGCGCCAGCGCATCGAAAGGGCGCATCAGCGGGGAAACGAGCCGAGCCACCGGCAATTGCTCGCCGGCGAGTTCCGAAACGAAGGATGCCGGCCGCAGGATGCGCAGCCATTCAAGGCTGTAGGCCGGCAGGATGTTTCCGTCCACCGTCTGCCAGAGCGCGGTGGAAAGATCGTTGGAGGTCTCGGTGAAGGAAAGATCCTGAGGGCCGGAAAGCACGTCTCTCAACAGCCGGGCGCCGGCGAAGGGGTCGTCACCATGCGCGTCGACCATGAACGTTCCGCAGACGGCGGCACGCAGCGGTTTGCCCGCATGTTCCATGGCAAGCGGAAAGACACCCAGGAACCCGCTGACGGTGCCATCGTCGCGCACATGCACCTTCGAAGCCAGTTCCGGATCGTAGTTGGGGCCTTCCAGGAAGAGTGTCCTGAGATAATCGGCGAGCGCGTTTGGCTCCACGCCGTTCCGGCGCAACAGGCGCTGGAACAGCGAGGCAACAGCCGGCAGATCCTGGGCCGTGACCGGCCTGATCTCAGGC
>CADDYU010000141.1 GCA_902810705.1 Methylococcaceae bacterium | reverse complement strand
CGCCTACCGGACGAGAACCTGACCGGGGTCGGCGCCCGCGGCCCGCGCAGCGCGGCTTCTGCATTCGCTCCCGTTAAGATGCTGCCGTGAACGTCCCGGTCCGGATCAACCTCTCGTCAACCGCCGAGCGCACACAAAGCGGGGAATCGTGGGCGAGCGGGTTCGTCGACCCGCGGTGGGACCTGAGGTGCGACCCGGTCACGCTGCGCGTCGAGGTGCGGGCGGGGGACGCTGTCTTCAAGACGTGGGACGACCCGCTGGCGGCGCTGACGTGGATGTCGCAGACGTTCGCGTCGGACGGCGGGCGGTGGATCGGGCACCTGAACTACGACTTCGGGCGCGTGTTCGAGCCCGCGTGGGGCAGGCGACGCGCGCCGCCGGACGACCTGGCCCTGCCGCTGTTCCGGTTCACCTACTGCACGCCGGCGCGCGAGCGGCGGACGTACGCGCCGGAGCCGACGTACCCGACGACTGACGCCCCCGTCCGCGGCAACTTCACGCGGGCCAAATATGAGGCCGCCGTCCGCCGGGCGATCGACTACGTCGCGGCCGGTGACGTGTTCCAGGTCAACCTCTCGCAGCGGTTCACCGCGGGGCTGCCCGTGCAGCCGGCGTACGTCTACCAGTGGCTCGTCCGCGAGGCGCCGGCCGACTACGGCGCGTACCTCGGGTACGGCGACTACGCGGTTGTCAGCAACTCGCCCGAGCTGTTCCTGAAGGTCGACGAACGGCGCGTCATCACCCGGCCGATCAAGGGCACCCGCCCGCTCGGTGACGGGATGGCCGAGCAGCTGCGGGACAGCGCTAAGGACCAGGCCGAGCTGAACATGATCGTCGACCTCGAGCGGAACGACCTCGGCCGGGTCTGCGAGATCGGCAGCGTGCGCGTGAGCGAGCCGCGGACGATCGAGCGGCACCCGACGGTTTACCACGGCGCGGCGGCGGTCGAGGGGACGCTCCGCGACGGCGTCGCGCTCGTCGACCTGCTCCGCGCGACGTTCCCCGGCGGCAGCGTGACCGGCGCGCCCAAGATCCGCGCCTGCCAGATCATCGACGAGCTCGAACCGATCGCCCGCGGCCCCTACTGCGGCGCGATCGGCTACGTCGCCCGCGGCGGGCGGTGCGAGTTCAACCTCGCCATCCGCACGATGACCGTCAAGGACGGCCTGGTCCACGTCCCCGTCGGCGGCGGCATCGTCGCCGACTCCGACCCCGCTGCGGAGTACGAGGAGACGCTGGTGAAAGCGCGGGCGATGTTCGCTTCGCTCGGGCTGCCGCTACCGGGTGAGTAGCCGTCGCGCGCGGGACAACGCCCGAGCACAGAGATTACAGAGAGACAGTGGGCACAGAGAGGCCAACGCGCGAAGTCGATCTTGGTGCCCTCGCACGCACGACAGGTAAGGCAGAGGACAAAAGAGAGAAGCCGGTCAGACCGCCTGCCCCAGCCGCTCCACCATCGCCACGGTCCGCGGCACGTATTCCTGGCCGAAGAGCAGGACGTGGTTCAGCAGTTCGTACAACTGGTAGATCGGCCGGCGGAGGTTGTGGTAGTCGCCGTTCACCTGGTGGTGCTGCTGGTACGCCAGCTTGAACGCCGGCGTCACCGTCTGGAACAGCTCGAGGTACGCCAGCTCCGCCTCGGCGTGGGCGTACTTGCAGTTCGGGTCGATGATCGCCGCCACCCGCATCCGGTCGGTCGCCGGGTCGCGTCGGACCAGCACGTTCGCGGACCACAAATCCCAGTGGACGAGGCGCGGGCGGTCGGTGTGGGCCAGCAGGCGGTCGAGGCGCTCGTGGACCTTCCCGATCGTCTTGCGGCACTTGACCGGCAGTGCGTTCCCCTTCTCCACCTGCTGCCAGATCGCGTCGTACGTCTCGCGGTAGAACGCCGGCCAGCGCTCGTGGGGCGTGCAGCGGGCCGGGTCTTCCAGCACCCGGCCGTACGCGTCGGCCGTCCGCGCGTGCGCCCGCCAGACGATCTCCGCCAGCTCGCGCTGCAGCTCGTCGTAATCGTCGGCCGAGCAGTGCTCCCTGGCCTTGGCCAAGTCGACGCCCCCCACGAACTCCATCAGGAGGTAGCTGTGCGGAAAATCGAGCGACCCGACGCGGGCGTCGTACACCTCCGGCACGGGCACGCCACAACCACGGAGCACGTGGAGCTGGTGGGCCTCGTCGACGAACGCGTGCGTCACGCGGTGCGGCGCGATCTTCAGCACGACCTTGCGGCCGTCGGCGAGTTCGAGTGCAAGGGTGGTGTTGATGCAACCGCCCACGAGCGGCTGCACCTGCTCCAGCTCGGCCGTCGGTCCGAAGGTCGGCCGGACGACCGAGCGAAGCACCTGCCACGAGATGTCTGAGTCCTGCGACATGCGTCGGCCGGCGTCAGACCACTTCTCGGACCGGAGCAATCCGCATCTTCGGCGCGGGCGCGCGGTGGGGCAACTACAAACTCCCGGACGCCGGGAGAATTCCGCGGCGAGGGAGCGACCGGTAGTGCGCGGGCGAGCGCGGTTCGCGGCGTCATCGTGCGGCGGCAGCGGCGAGCCGCGCTCGCCCGCTAACGGCGGGCGCCTACAATCCGCGGGATGTCCCGCCTCGCCTTCTCCGCGCTTTTGATCGCGAGCGTCGCGCTTGTCGGGTGCAACCGGCCGACCGTCTGCACATCCGGTCCGCTGCGGGAACCGAACGCGTCGCTGCGCGGCGACGTCCAGTACCTCGCCGCCGACGCGCAACAGGGCCGTGGTATCGGCACGGCCGGCCTCGACCGCGCGGCCGACTTCATCGGGAATCGCTTCCGCGCCCTCGGCCTTCGCCCCGCCGGTACGGACGGCTACTTCCAGCCGTTCGGAATGACGACGAACACGACGGTCGCCCCGACGACGTCGCTCACGGTCGACGGCCGGCCGCTCGAACTGAACAAGGACTACACGCCACTCGGCTTCTCCGCCGAGGGCACGTTCGCCGGCCCCGTCGTCTTCGCCGGCTACGGCACGACCAGCACGCGGCCGGCGTACGACGACTTCGCCGGCGCGGACCTGCAGGGCAAGCTCGTCCTGTTCATGCGGTTCGGCCCGCACGACGCGAAGGGCGAGCCGCGGCTCGAGCGGACGAAGGACCTCGCGAGCCGCGCCAAGGCCGCCACCGACCGCGGCGCGACCGGCGTGCTGATCGTCCACCCGCCCCGCCACCACGGCCGCGACGAACTGCTCCCCTACACCAGCCCGTTCGGCGAACGCCGCCTGTCGGTCCCCGTCGTCCAGGTCACGCAGGCCGTCGCGAACCGAATACTGGCCGACGCTCGCCAACCGGATTTGGCGGCTCTGCAGGACCGGATCGACACTGCGTTCAAGCCCGCGACGGTTGACGCCGCCGACGCGCAGGTCCGCGGCGCCGTGGCGCTGACCCGCACGCGGCAGGCGGTGAAGAACGTGATCGCGCTGATGCCGGGCGTCAGCGACGAGATTGTCGTCGTCGGCGCGCACTACGACCACCTCGGCTTCGGCGTCGGTGGCATCGGATTGCCCGCGGGCCACCCGCCGACGTCCACCGCGCCGGCGGCCGTCACACAGCCGTCCACCCGCCCCGCCGGGCCGCAAATCTATAACGGCGCCGACGACAACGCGTCCGGCGTCGCGGCCATGCTCGACGTCGCGTTCGAATTGGCCGCCGCCGGCACGCGGCCGGCGCGCTCGATCCTCTTCATCGCCTTCACCGCCGAGGAGGAAGGCGTCATCGGCAGCCGGCACTTCGTCGACCACCCGACCGTGCCGCTGGGCAAGGTGGTCGCGATGCTCAACCTCGACATGGTCGGGCGCCTGAAGGACGACGTGCTGTACGTCGGTGGCGGCGGGACCGCGCGGTCGTTCGACGCCATCCTCAAGGCGGCCGACGACGCGTCCCCCCTGCGGTTCCGGAACTTCGGCAAGGGCGGCCTGGGCCCGAGCGACCACATGACGTTCGCGCTGAAGAAGGTGCCCGTCCTGTTCCTGTTCACCGGCCTGCACCCCGACTACCACCGCCCGACCGACGACGCCGACAAAGTCAACTACGCCGGCATGGAGGAGGTCGTGCGCGTCGCGCTGCGGCTCGTCCAGGGGATGACGACGATGCCGCGCGAGCAGTACGTGGACTCGTCGGATCCGACCTCGATGATGGTCGGCGCGCGGCCGGGGGCGTCGCTGGGCGTGATCCCGGACTATAGTGTGTCCGACGCCGGCGGCCTGCGGATCGTTGGCGTCACCCCCGACTCCGCCGCCGCCGCGGCGGGTCTTAAAGGGGGCGACGTCATCGTCCGCGTCGGTGTGCACGCGGTCGAGAACATCCAGGACCTGTCCGACGTCCTGACCGACGCCAAGCCCGGCGACCACGTGACGGTCGCAGTGATGCGGGACGGCAAGCGCATCGAACTGCCGGCGATCCTGACAGCGCCGAAGCGGCGGAACGACTGAGGCGCCGCACGCGTGAACGCGGCAAGCACCCCTGGCGGAACCCGGGTGGGGTGATACGCGGTCGGAAGTCGCCGGTGCCTGATCTATCGAAGATTCGACACAACATGCAGAACGGCATCATCATCGTCGACCACGGTTCCCGCCGGTCCGCGAGCAACCGAATGCTCGAGACCGTGGCCGAGCTGTTCGCGCAGCGGTTCGCCGGGCGTTACGCGATCGTCGAGCCGGCCCACATGGAGCTTGTCGAGCCGAGCATCGCGTCGGCGTACGCGCGGTGCGTCGAGCGGGGCGCGACGCGCGTGATCGTCTGCCCGTTCTTCCTCGGGCCGGGCAAGCACTGGACGAGCGACATCCCCCGCCTGACCGCCGCCGCCGCCGCCGCGTTCCCCAACACCCGCTACCACGTCGCGCAGACGCTCGGAATCGACGACCTGATCCTCGATTTGCTCGCCAAGCGGGTCGGCCACTGCGAGCAGCACGCCTACGCCTGCGACGCCTGCCGCGGCACGCTGCGCAGCGGCGAGCCGGGCGCCGTCCTGCCCGCGGCGGGGGAAAAAGCGAATGCCGCATCGAACGGCCAGTGCGCGTCGTGCCCGTTCGTCGTCCGACCCGACGGGACGGTCACGGACACGCGGCGCGAATCCGCTGGCGCGTGACCCGGCCGGGCGTGAGCGGGGCTCGGGCGATTTTCTGCCTAACCATGTTCCACCCCGCGTGTCGCCCTTGGCGGCGGGCTGCAACCTCAGCCGTGGCCGTGTCAGGATTTCCCGATTTCGTACGGGCAATCTTGACACCCGCATGCGAGCTTCCCATACTGCCGCTCGCTTGACCGCCTAAGCCCTGCGATGCCAGTCGCGGGGCGCGGAGAAACCAAAACGCGGTGGCTCAGCCACTCGGCACCGCGCTCGTCGTCCGGCTCTCGGGGGCTGTTCCGGACGGCAGGGGCGAATCGACCGTCCCGCAGGGCGAAGAAACCCGCGGCCCGGTTGAGGGACACTTTCAGGTCCCAGCCCGTCAGCTAACTCCGTAGGCACGTGAAAGGGATCAACGCTTCCTTCGGCGTTTCGATCCTTGTGCAACAACCCGGTGTCCGCTCCGTCGTGCTGCCGTACTCGCAGGTCGGGCTCGTCCCCGCCCGCGGTGTGTTTCGGTAAAGACCGCCGGAGCCAACCCGCGTCCGCGTTCACGGGCGCAAGGAGTTTCCAACATGGCCAGCCAGGCCGAAGCGCTTCGTCGTGCGATCGAGAATTTGATCGACGCCAAACTGCTCGACCTCGTCGGCAAGCCGGGCGGGGTCGACCGCTTGCTCGCCCACCGCCGCACGGGTGTTGCCTCGTTCGACATCCGCAACGCCGAGCGCCGCCTCCAGGAGGTGATCGCCGAAACGGTGACCGACGAGGCCCCCGCCCGCCGGGCGGTCGAAGTCGCCTGAAAACCTGATCGCGGGAACCCCTCCGGTCCGCGGTATTCTCCCAACGGCGTTCGATCGCGACGGCCAAGGCACTGCCGTCGCGGGGGACGCCTTGCTTATGCGCGACGGGGGTGAACACCGAGGAGACGAAGCGACGATTGAGGCTGGAGCATCGAGAGAACGGCGAAGCAGCGCCAACGCCGCCCTCTATCCTCTACCTTGTACTCCTCGCTTCTCTTCGGTTCGCAGCCTGGGCCAACACGCGGTACAACGTCCACCATGATCCGCGTCGGTCTGATGGGTGCGGGCGTCGTCGCGTCCTACGGGCACATCCCCGCCATCCAGCGGACGCCCGGACTGGTCCTCAAGAGCATCTTCGAGCCCGACTCGGGCCGAATGATGGCGACGAAGGCAGACTTCAAAGTCGACCAGGGCTTCACCGACTCCGACCTGTTCTTCCGCTCCGGCCTCGACGCCGTCGTCGTTACATCTCCCGCGCCCGTGCACGTCGCGAATGTGGAACTGGCCGCGCGGTACGGCAAGCCCGTGCTCTGCGAGAAGCCACTGGCGATGACCGAGGCGGAGGCCGAGCACATGATCGGCGTCATGCGCGGCGCGAAGCTCCCGCTGTACGTCGGCTTCACGTACCGCTTCAGCCCCAGCGCGATGGAAATCAAGCGGCTCGTCCGCGAGCGGGCAATTGGGGAGGTCCGCGACCTCCGCCTGATCTACAACTGGGACTGCCACGGCAGGTGCGACCGCGACCAGGGCATGCACGTGTTCAACACCCGCCGCCAGGGGCGGATGGACGAGGGCGGGCCGATGGTCGACTGCGGCGTCCACCAGATCGACCTCGCCCGCTGGTGGCTCGGCTCCGAAATCGTTCGCGCGACCGGCGTCGGCGCCTGGGTCGACGCCGAGCACACCGCCCCCGACCACATGTACCTCCACCTCGACCACGCCGGCGGGCAACACACGATGGTCGAGATCAGCTACGCCTACGGCCACACGATCAAGGAGCCCCGCAGCCAGTTCCTCTACGAGCTGATCGGCACGGACGGCATCATCCGCTACGACCGAAACGCCGGCGTCTTCGAGGTCCTCACCCCCGCCGGCGCCCGCCGGCTCGACTACCACGAGGAGAAGAACTTCGACGGCATGTACCGCGCCTTCGAGCAGGCCCTCCGCACCGGTGAGCACGGGGATTTGCCCACCGCGGAAGACGGCATGGTCGTCACCCGCATCGCGAGGTCCGCGACCGACCAGGCGATCGCGTCGCGCCCGCGCCTCGGCTCAAACGCGTAGCGGGCCGCTCGACGACGCACCTGTTCCTGCCACCGATTTCGCTGACGTTCCCAAACGCGTATGATCGCAGATTATGTCCAAGCACACGATCGTCCTGATTCCCGGTGACGGGATCGGTCCCGAGGTTACGAAAGCTACCAAGCGCGTGCTCGACGCCGCCGGGCTCAGCGTCGAGTGGGTCGAGCTCCCCGCCGGCGCCGCGGCCCTCGAGCAGGGTTACGACAACGTGCTGCCCGAGCGGACGGTCGCCGCGATCCGCGCGCATAAGGTCGCGCTCAAAGGTCCGGTGACGACGCCCGTCGGAAAGGGGTTCAAGAGCGTCAACGTGCAACTCCGCCAGAAGCTCGAGCTCTACGCCGCCGTCCGCCCGGTCCGGTCCCTGAACGGCGTGAAGACGCGGTACGACGGCGTGGACATGGTCATCGTCCGCGAGAACACGGAAGGCCTCTATACCGGCATCGAGAACGTGATCGCCAAGGGGGTGGTCACGACGATGAAGGTTGCGACCGAAGTCGCCTGCACCCGCATCGCCAAGTACGCCTTCGCCTACGCCCGCAGCCGCCATCGCAGGAAGGTCACGGTGTTCCACAAGGCGAACATCATGAAGCTGACCGACGGGCTCTTCCTGGACTGCGCCCGACGGGTCCATGCGCAGGAGTTCCCCGACGTCGTATACGACGAGTTAATTATCGACGCCGGCTGCATGAAACTCGTGCAGGACCCGACGAAGCTGGACGTGCTGTTGATGGAAAACCTTTACGGCGACCTGGTCAGCGACCTGTGCGCCGGGCTCGTCGGCGGCCTGGGCGTCGTCCCGGGCAGCAACATCGGCGAAGACTGCGCCGTCTTTGAAGCCGTACACGGCTCCGCCCCCGACATTGCTGGCAAGGGCGTGGCCAACCCGCTCGCCCTGATCATGTCAGCGGTCATGATGCTCAATTACATCGGCGAAGCTACCATCGCCGAGCGCATCAAGGGCGCCTACAACGCCATCCTGTCCGACGGCCGCGCCGAAACGCTCACCCGCGACCTGGGCGGCACCGCAGGTACGACACAGTTCACGGACGCGCTCATCGCGAAGTTGAAGTAACGCCCGTGGCGGCGTCGCGGACGCAAATCCACACGCGCAGCAAAAGACCTCCTCGTGACGCACGAGGAGGTCTTGCTACTTGCAGGAAGATCCATTCCCCACAAACGCAGGCCGCCCCCGGCACGGTCAGGTGCCGGGGGCGGCCGGTTGGTTGAACGCTGGCGGTGACCTACTTTCCCGCTGACGCAGTATCATCGGCCCCGCGGGCTTAACGACCGTGTTCGGAATGGGAACGGGTGTGGCCCCGCGGGTGTAGCCACCAACGACGCCCCGGCCGGGCCGCTTTCCGCCCGGCCGGGGTTGTCCTCTCACGAGTGATGATTGAGGTTCGAGGCCGACAAGTCCGTACTCTCTCGCACGGGTCCACGCGTCCGGCCGGGGCCCCGGGGGGGCCGCGGCGCGTCAGCGCCCGTCTCGTTTCGCGAAGGGACGAGCCTGCCCGCTCCACGCGATTCGTCGCCGAGCGCACCTTTTCGTGCGGCTGCTGACGATGACCGTTAAAAGGGGTCAAGCGTTCGACCGTTAGTACCGGTAACCTCAAGCCCTTTCGGGCCGCACAGCTCCGGCCTATCAACCGGGTGGTCTACCCGGGGTCTCCCCGGTCCGAAGACCGATGGAACCCTCGTCTTGGCAAAGGCTTCACGCTTAGATGCTTTCAGCGTTTATCCGTTCCGGACATAGCTACCCAGCCGTGCCGCTAGCGCGACAACTGGTACACCAGGGGTCCGTCCTTCCAAATCCTCTCGTACTATGGAAGGGGTGCCGTCAAGGTTCCTGCGCCCACAGCAGATAGGGACCGACCTGGCTCACGCCGGTCTGAACCCAGCTCGCGTACCGCTTTAATTGGCGAACAGCCAAACCCTTGGGACCGCCTACAGCCCCAGGATGCGATGGGCCGACATCGAGGTGCCAAACCGCGCCGCCGCTATGGACGCTCGGGCGCGATCAGCCTGTTATCCCCAGCGTACCTTTTATCCGTTGAGCTATGGCCCTTCCACACGGGACCACAGGATCACTTTGACCTGCTTTCACATCTGCTCGTGCCGTCGCACTCGCAGTCGAGCGGGCTTCTACCAATGCGCTCGTGCGACCGATTGCCGACCGGTCTGAGCCCGCCTTTGTACTCCTCCGTTACGCTTTCGGAGGAGACCGCCCCAGTCAAACTAACCGCCTAGCAGGGTTCCCCGCCCGGGTTCACGGGCCGGGGTGAGATGACGATCACAGACAGGGTGGTATTTCACCGGTGGCTCCCCCCCGGCCGGAACCGGGGGATCGACGCCTCCCACCTATCCTACGCAGTCTCTAACCGGCATCACTACCAGGTTATAGTAAAGGTGCATGGGGTCTTTCCGTCTTGCTGCGGGAAGGCGGTATCTTCACCGCCACTTCAATTTCACCGAGTCTGCGGTTGAGACAGCGACCAAGTCGTTACGCCGTTCATGCGCGTCGGAACTTACCCGACAAGGAACTTCGCTACCTTAGGACCGTCATAGTTACGGCCGCCGTTTACCGGGGCTTCGGTCGCCAGCTTCGGGGCGAACCCCTGACCGACTTCCTTAACCTTCCGGCACCGAGCAGGCGTCACTCCGTATACGTCGACTTGCGTCTTGGCACGGAGCTGTGTTTTTGATAAACAGTCGCCCAGTCTGCTTCCTGCGCCCTCTCCACGAGTGGAGGAGGGACCCCTTCTCCCGAAGTTACGGGGTCAGATTGCCTAGTTCCTTAACCGCAGTTCTCTCGAGCGCCTTAGGATACTCTCCTCGCCTACCTGTGTCAGTTTTAGTACGGTCGGCCGCGTCGTCCCCGGGACGCTTTTCTCGGATCCTCCTCCACAGACTTCGCCAACGAAGCGGGCTCGCCCTTGCGGGACCCCCACGTCTGGTCGGGGGCTCTGCCTCGGAAAATCGCACGTCCGGTTCGACCTCCGCGGCCGGTGCGGGAATATTAACCCGCTGGCCAATCGACTACGCCTTTCGGCCTCGTCTTAGGTGCCGACTAACCCTGGGCGGATTTACCTTCCCCAGGAAACCTTAGGCTTTCGGCGTGCAGGATTTTCACCTGCATTATCGTTACTCATGCCGGCATTCTCACTCGCACGCGCTCCACCGCTCCTCACGGTACGACTTCGACGCGGCGTGCGACGCTCGTCTACGGCCACGGTAAAGTGGCCCACAGCTTCGGTATTCAGCTGGATTCCCGATCATTTACGGCGCCGCTGCTCTCGACCAGTAAGCTATTACGCACTTTTTAAATGGTGGCTGCTTCTAAGCCAACATCCTGGCTGTCACCGAGCAACGACTTCCTACCGAACTAGGCTGAATTTGGGGACCTTAGCTGGTGGTCAGGGTTGTTTCCCTCTCGACCGCGAAGATTATCCCTCGCGGACTCACTCCCGAGGTAGTCTCTGTGGTATTCGGAGTTTGGTTGGGGCGTGTAGGCGGGTAGCCCCACGTCCCCATTCAGTCGCTCTACCCCCACAGAGTAGTGGCTCGAGGCTGCCCCTAAAGGCATTTCGACGAGAACCAGATATCTCCCAGTTTGATTAGACTTTCACTCCTCCCCGCAGCTCATGCCAGAACTTTTCAACGTTCACGGCTTCGGCCCTCCCAACCCTTTTACGGGTTGTTCAGCCTGGCCACGGGTAGATCACTAGGTTTCGGGCCGCATCCCTACGACTTGACGCCGTCTTAAGACTCGCTTTCGCTACGGCTCCGGGCCTGTAGCCCTTAGCCTCGCCGCAGAGATGCACTCGCCGGCCCATTATGCAAAAGGTACGCCGTCACCCGTTCCCCTCGCGGGGCATAGGGCTCCGACCGCTTGTAAGTGTACGGTTTCAGGTACTTTTCACCCGGCTCGTCGCCGTGCTTTTCACCGTTCAATCGCCCTACTCGTTCGCTATCGGTGATCGAGGAGTATTTAGCCTTGGCGGGTGGTCCCGCCGGGTTCACACGGAGTTCCACGAGCTCCGTGCTACTCTGGTACGCTTCTCAACGCCTGCTTCGCCGTTTCGCCTACCGGGCTCTCACCGTCTGTGGCCGGCCTTTCCAGGCCGTTCGACTACGGCTATGTCGGCTCGAAGCGCCCGCAACCCCGGCCCGGGGGCCGGTTTGGGCTGTTCCGCGTTCGCTCGCCGCTACTGACGGAATCCATGTCTGTCTCTGTTCCTCCGGGTACTGAGATGTTTCAGTTCCCCGGGTTCGCCCCGGGCGGCCTATGAATTCGGCCGCCGGTGACAAGGGTTCACCTTGCCGCGTTTCCGCATTCGGAGATCTCCGGGTCAGTGCTCGTTTGCCAGCTCGCCGGAGCTTAACGCAGGCTACCGCGTCCTTCGTCGCCTCTCGATCCCAAGGCATCCACCGTACACCCTTAATAACTTGACCCCATTTATCGATCACCGCCTCGCGCCCGCCCCGGGGGAACTAACCCGAGGGCCCGCGCGCCGG
>CADDYU010000140.1 GCA_902810705.1 Methylococcaceae bacterium | reverse complement strand
GGCGGACTGAGCGGCACCGGAGGTGGCGCGCAAGGCCCAACCGGGCTCGGCGGGAGTTCGACCGGAACCGGCAGACTTGGCGGGCTCGGCGGCGGAGGCGGATTTACGGCTGGCGGGGGAGGTTTCGGCGGTGGCATCGGACGTGGCACCGCGGGTAGACCCCGGGATGGGCGAGGCGGCGCCGCCATGGACCTCGGGAATGTGCGGATCGTGGCCGATCCGGTCAACAACGCCTTGATCATTACGGCCAGAGCCCAGGACTACAAGGAAATCGAGGCGGTGATCAAGGAACTGGATGCCCTGCCCTTGCAAGTGCTAATCGATGCGACCATCGTCGAAGTAACCCTAACCGGCCGACTGAGGTATGGTTTGCAATGGTATTTCGCTCATAGCGCGGATCCGAGCGGCGCGGGAGTCCTCGGGGACATGTCGAATCTGACGGCGCCCTTGGCTTCGGCCTTCGGTGGCGGATTCACCTATTCGCTGGTCACCAATGCCCAAAAGATAAGGCTCGAACTGGATCTTTTGGCGAAAGACAATAAGGTCAACGTGATTTCCTCGCCTTCGGTCATGTCGCTGAACAATCAGGAAGCGCAGATCATGGTCGGCACCACGGTTCCCGTCGCCACCAGTCAGACCTATGGCACCTTGACCGCGGGCGCCGCCGTCACCAGCGGTTTTCAGTATGTGGACACGGGCACGATTCTGCACGTCAGGCCACGGGTCAATGCCGGGGGCCTGGTGACCATGGAGGTGCGACAGGAGGTCAGCGCTGCGCAACCCGTCGCGATCGGGAACACCAACACCAATCAGATTTCAAAACGCACCATCAGCAGCGCGGTGGCCGTCAACAGTGGCGGGACCCTAGTGCTGGGCGGACTGATTACCGATAATCGCACTACCGACGTGACCGGCATTCCCATCCTGAGCCAAATTCCGTATCTCGGCGCGTTGTTCGGGACGACCGACAAGAATCTGACCCGGACCGAACTCGTCGTGCTCCTGACCCCCAGGGTCGTACAGCAGAAGCGGGAGCTCGACGGCATCACCCAGGAATTCAAGCGTAAATTGACCGGGCTTTACGAGGAATTGTCGATAAGACCCGGGACGCCTAGGACCCCGCCGCGTTAACTCGAATCGGCTTGGACTTGCCTTGGCGGCCGGATAAACGCGGCTTAGGGCCGGCCGGCTTCCGTCAGCCGCAGATATTTCTGAAAAAGCATCTCCTCAGTCTCGGCGTGATCTGGATCCTTGACAATGCATTCGACCGGGCAAACCCGGATGCATTGGGGCTCATCGTGATGGCCGACGCATTCGGTGCAAAGGCCCGGATCGATTTCGTAGATGGTTTCGCCTTCCGAAATGGCCCCGTTTGGGCATTCGGGCTCGCAGACATCGCAATTGATGCATTCGTTAGTGATGAGCAAGGCCATAATTTACCTTTAGTCAGCGAATTTTTGGATTAAGGCTTCTCTGACCCGATTCGGCACGAAGCTCGACACATCTCCGCCGAGTTTAGCGATCTCGCGGATGACCGAGGACGAGATGAAGGCGTATTTCTCGCTCGGCGTGAGAAAAAGAGTCTCCAGTTCCGGCCCGAGATGCCGGTTCATGCCGGCCAATTGGAATTCGAATTCGAAATCCGACACCGCCCGCAATCCACGTAGTATAACGCTGGTTCCGGAGGCTCTGGCGCATTCGACCAAGAGTGTGTCGAAGCCTAGCACTTCGACGTTAGACATGTCCTTCAGGACCTCCCGTGCCAGTGTCACCCGCTCTTCCAACGTGAATAACGGAACCTTGTTCCTGCTTCCGGCCACGGCGACGACCACGCGGTCGAAGATGCGCGCGGCCCGGCTGACCAGATCGAGGTGGCCATTGGTGATGGGATCGAAGGTTCCGGGATAAATGGCGGCGATAGTCATGGGCTTGCCTCGGAAGTTCGCTCATACAAATAATAGGCCACGTCGCCCGCCGCCCCATTGCGCAGCAGGCGCCAATTAGGCGGCAGGCCCTCGAGCGCGGCGCCGCGCTCGGTTTCAAGATAGATCTTAGCCCGCGGCGCCAGCCAACCTCCGGTTTCCAGCGCCACGCACGTCGGGACCGCAAGGCCTTGGCCAAACGGCGGATCGAGAAACACGAGGTCGAAGGCTTCCGCGGGGCCAGCCAGAAACCGAGCCACATCGGCGCGGATGGATTCCACCTCGAGCGCACCCAATAGTCCGCGGTTATATTCCAGCGCCGCGTACGCCGCAGGATTGGATTCGACTTGCATTACCCGTGCCGCGCCGCGCGAGGCGGCCTCGAAACCCAGCGCGCCGCTGCCCGCGTAGAGGTCCAAACAACGGGCGCCTTCCAGATCGTGGCGGAGCCAGTTGAACAGGGTTTCCCGCACCCGATCCGGGGTCGGCCGAAGCCCCTCGGCCTCGGGAAACCGGAGTTTACGGCGTCGCCACCGGCCGCCGATGATCCGGACCTCGTTTTTCATCAAGATCGTGCGCCATCATGGAGCAGCGAGAGTTCGGCGCTCGATGATTTCCACTCTTCTTCGAGAACAGGCCGGGAAGGGAGCTTACGTGCTTCCCCGTGGCGAGAGAGAATTGAGGGAGTGCTACGATGAGCGCCGAACCGATGCTTAAAGGGTGCCCTTCCGCTTTCTCGAGGAGCGAACGGAAAGAGGCCTGAAAACACGGGAACACGCAAGGCTTTCATCGGTAATGAATTACTTCGCGCCGCCGCCCACCAATACGGTTTGCAGCCGATTCGGGTCGATCCGGGCCTTGAACGCCCGCTTGATGTCTTCCTTGGTGACCGCTTGCACCTTCTGAGTGAACGTGTCGAGATAATCCAGGGGACGGTTGTAGAAGGCGACGGACGCGACCTCACCGGTAAGCTTCTGATTGCTGTCGAGGCGCAACACGAAGCCGCCGACAATGTTCTTCTTGGCGGCTTCGAGCGCCTGCTCGCTGGGGCCGTTTTCGATGAAGTCGCGGACCGTCTTAATGGCGACCTGCAAGGCCTCTTCAGCCTGAGCGTTCTTGGTCTGCAAGCCGAGCTGGAAGGGTCCGGTCTCCCGCAAGGGAAAGAAGTAGCTGTAAGCGCTGTAGGCGAAACCGCGTTTTTCCCGTACTTCCTCCATGACCCGCGACACCAGTCCGCTGCCGCCCAGAATGTGATTGCCTACATAAAGCGGGAAATAATCCGGATCGTTCACCTTCATACCCAGCTCACCCGCGAACACGTGAGTCTGCTCGGAGGGGAAGGGAGTTTGCACCGTTTCGGCCGTGGGTTTGGCGACAGGCTCTGGCAGCGGCGGCTGGGGTTCGCCGTCGGGCAGGGCCGACAAGAGGTTCTCGGCGATGGATTCCGCCTCCGGCCGCTTCACGTCGCCGACGATGACCACTATGCCGTTTCTCACCGTGTAGGTCCGCTTGTGGAAATCCACTAGATCGGCACGGCTCAGAGCCTCCACCGTCTCCTTGAGACCTTCCGGCGGATGGGCATAGGGGTGATCGCCGTACAGGATTTTCATGAAGGCGATTTCGGCGATGTCGCCGGGATCCTCGCCTCGCTGCTTGATGGCGAGCAAGGTGCGGTTTTTCTCCCGGTCGAAATCCTTGGGATCGAAGCGGGGATGGGCCAGGACTTCCGTGACCGTCTCGAGAGCCACGGCCAGCTTTTCGGGATGCGTGAGGCTCCGCAGCGCCACGTAGGCCGAATCGCGCGACACGCCGCTGCTGAGCATCGCGCCCACATTCTCCAGGCGCTGGGCAATGGCGTCGGCGTCCAAAGCTCCGGCACCGGTATCGAGCATGCCGGAAGTGAGGGAGGCCAGGCCGAATTTAGCGCCGTCACGCGCGCTGCCAGCGTCGAACACCAAGCGCACGTCGATCAGCGGCAAGCCCTCCGTCGGCACGAAGTACACCCGCCCACCCCGCGCGGTGGTCCAGTGTTCAATCTGAGGGATAGCCCAGGCGGGCGCGGCGTTGAGGAGTAGAAGCAGGATAAACCAGCGGAGCTTAACGGACATGATCGCCTCCTGTGGGGCGTTCCTCGGGCGCCGGCGCCCCCTCGGGCAGAGGCAGCGGTTCAAGGTGGGCTACGGTAAGTCGATCGTCGATCAGATATTTCCGCGCGATGGTTTGCACCCGATCGGCCGTGACGGCGTTGACTTTGTCCACGTACTCTCGGACTTTCCTCCAGCCAAGGCCTACGGTTTCCGTCGTGCCGAGCTGCATGGCCTGGTAGAACATCGAATCAAGCTGGTAAACGTGGCTGGCGAGAACCTGCGCCTTGACCCGCTGCAGTTCCTCGGCCGAAATCGGCTCGTCCCTAAGACGGCGGATTTCCTCGGAGAGTGATTTTTCAAGGTCGGCCAGGGTTTTGCCTTGGGCCGGCGTGCCCTCCAACGCGAATAGATTGCCTAGGCGCGAATAAAGATCGTAACTCGCCCCGGCCGAGGCGGCGACCTGCTGACCGCGCACCAGGCGGCTGGGCAGCCTTGCGCTGTTGCCGCCATCCAGAACGCCGGCGGCGACTTCCAGAGCATAGGCTTCGGCCTCGTCGGAGGTGGTCTTAAGGGCCGGTGTCTTGTAGCCCATCACCAGGTAGGGCAGCTTGGCAGGCAGCTTGATCGTCATCCGGCGTGGACCGAGCTGTTCGACTTCCCCCCGTGCCTTGATAGGCGGCAAGTCGCTGCGTTTCAGGGGGCCGAAAAACTTTTTCGCTTGCTTGTAAACTTCGTCAGGATTCACGTCACCCACCACCACCAGGGTGGCGTTATTGGGCGCGTACCAAAGGGTATACCACTTCTTGAGATCGGCCAGGGTGAGCCCGGCCACGTCGTCCGGCCAGCCGATGACGGGGTTTTTATAGGGGCTGTTGCTGTAGGCTACCGAGTCGAAATGCTCCTGCATTTTCGCGCGTGGTTGATCATCGGTGCGAAGCCGTCTTTCTTCCAAGACTACTTGGTGTTCCTTGGCGAATTCCGGCTCGATGAGCTTCAGATTGCGCATGCGGTCCGCCTCCAATTCGAAACTTATGGGAAGTCTCGTTTTCTCGAGGGTTTGGAAATAGGCGGTATAGTCTTGCCCGGTGAAAGCGTTTTCCCGTCCCCCGTTTGCTGCGATAATGCGCGAGAACTCGCCCGGCGGATGCTTCTCGGTGCCCTTGAACATCATATGCTCGAGCATGTGCGACACCCCTGTAATGCCGCCATGCTCGTAGCTCGCGCCCACTTTGTACCAGACCTGCGAAACGACCGCGGGCGCGCGGTGGTCCTCCTGCACTAAAAGCTTCAGGCCGTTGTCCAGCAGGAACTCGTGCACCGCAGGCTCCGAGGCGTGAAGCGAGAGCGGCGAGGCTAGCAGGATCAAACGGAGTCCGCGTAAAAACATCTGACGTTCCCCTTGAATGAATTTCTCAAAAAGCGGCGGCGGGCCGCAAACCGCCGCTATTGTAATCGAATACCGAAACGAACAATGACGACGACGCTCGAATCCGCACCTTCCGCGACCTGGCGAAGTTATCTCGCCTTGTGCAAGCCTCGGGTGGTGGGGGCCATTGTCTTCACCGCGGTGATCGGCATGTTCCTTGCCGTGCCGGGACTTCCGCCTCTCGATGTCTCCCTGTGGGCGGCGCTCGGAATCGCTCTGGCCGCAGCTTCCGCGGCGGCCTTGAATCATGTGTTCGATCGTGAGATCGACGGCGAAATGGCCCGCACGGAAGATCGCCCGCTGCCCCAGGCCAAGCTGCGGCCGCGGCAGGCGAACATTTTCGCCGGCATGCTTGGGGCCTTGTCCATGTTCATTCTGGCGGTGTTCGTCAATGTCCTCACGGCGGCACTGACTTTCTTCTCCCTGATCGGCTACGCGGTCATCTATACCCGTTATCTGAAACGGGTGACGCCCCAGAACATTGTCATTGGCGGCGCGGCCGGCGCGGCCCCGCCGGTGCTCGGCTGGTGCGCGGTGACGGGTTCGGTGCATCCCCACGCCTTGCTCCTTGCTTTGCTGATTTTCGTGTGGACCCCCCCTCACTTCTGGCCCCTGGCGCTCGCCAAACAGAATGAGTACGAGCGGATCCAGATGCCGATGCTCCCCGTGATCTACGGCGAGGAACTCACCAAGCTGCACATCCTGCTCTACACCATCCTGCTGTTCATCGTCAGTCTGCTTCCCTATCTCACCGGGATGAGCGGCTTGATTTACTTGACCGCGGCGGTGGGCTTCGGGACCGGATTCCTGTATTACGCCATTCGCCTCAAGCGGGCGCCGGACAACAAGCTCGCCATGCCGACCTTCGGCTACTCGCTGCTGTACCTGATAGGAATATTCTCGGCGCTATTGGTGGATCATTACGTTCGCCTGACGCCCTAGCCCCCGGCTTGTTGTGAAGACCACTCACCGATAGCGGTTCAAATCACGCGCATAGCTCACGCTACGTTTTTTAAGTCCATGCCCTACCATCCGGTCAAAAAGAAAATCGTTCGCCGTGAGCTCCTTAGTTCCGAGCACGTCTTATCCAATCTTCCCCCCTTGCTCCAGCGTATCTATGCCTCCCGCAGGATCACGGCGACGGAGGAGCTGGACCGCTCGCTGAACCAGCTTCCCGATCCGTGGCTGCTTTCCGGCATGGAAGCCATGGCGGATCGGTTGGCGGAGGCCATCCGGCGGAACCAAAGCCTTCTGGTCATCGGCGATTACGACGCCGACGGGGCCACGGCCAGCGCAGTGGCGGTGCGAGGGCTTAAGGCTCTGGGGCTCGAACGGGTGTCGTACCTGGTGCCCAACCGCTTCGAATACGGCTATGGCTTGACGCCGGAAATCGTCGCCCTGGCCGCCCGGCAAGAGCCGGACATTTTGCTGACCGTGGACAATGGCATTTCTAGTCTGGATGGAGCGGCCGCCGCCAAGGCGCTGGGCATGGAGGTGCTGATCACCGATCATCATTTGCCTGGCGCCGAGCTTCCAGCGGCCGCTGCCATCGTCAATCCGAACCTTCCGGGCGATCCCTTTCCAAGCAAGTCCCTGGCCGGCGTGGGCGTAATGTTTTACGTGTTAATGGCCCTGCGCCACCGGCTGCGCCATGCCGGCAGGTTTGCAAAACCAGGCGCCACCGAACCCAAACTCGGCCAACTCTTGGACTTGGTGGCCTTAGGCACCGTGGCTGACGTGGTGAACCTGGACCACGTCAACCGCATTCTCGTGCATCAAGGATTACAGCGCATCCGTAACAACCAGGCCCATCCCGGTCTCCTGGCGCTGCTGAAGATGGCTGGACGGAGGCCAACCCAGGTAACCGCCGCCGATCTGGGATTCTTCGCGGGACCCCGGCTCAACGCGGCGGGACGGCTGGACGATATGACTTTGGGGATTGAATGCCTGCTGTCGGACAGCCCGGATACCGCCTTCAGTCTGGCCGCCAAATTGAACGAATTCAATCGGGATCGCCGGGAGATCGAGGATCAAATGAAGCAGGCCGCGGTGGCTTATCTCGAAGCCTTGGAAGACTCGGCCGCTTCCAAGCCGGCTCTGTGCCTGTTCGAGAACGATTGGCACCAGGGGGTGGTGGGCCTGGTCGCCTCCCGCATTAAGGATCGCGTGCACCGGCCGGTGATCGCCTTCGCTCCCGCGGGCGAGGGCAGTGCCGACCTCAAAGGCTCCGCCCGCTCCATTCCCGGCGTTCACATCCGCGACGTGCTGGCCAATATCGCCACCCATCACCCGGGCCTCCTGCGCAAATTCGGTGGCCACGCCATGGCGGCGGGGCTGAGCCTTGCTCGCGACAAGCTGGAAGAATTTACCTTAGCCTTCGAGAAAGAGGTCGAGAATCACCTCGCAAGCCTGGATCTAGAGCATGTCTTACACACCGATGGTCCTCTGGAAGCGTGCGAGATGGGCCTTGAAATGGCCGAGCTCCTGCGGCAGGCCGGCCCTTGGGGGCAGGGTTTTCCGGAGCCGATGTTTGACGGAGGGTTTGAGGTTGTTGGCAGCCGGATCGTCGGCGAACGTCATCTTAAACTAGTGCTCAGACCGCCACGTTCCGATCGTCTCGTCGACGCCATTGCCTTCGCCGTGGACGAACCCGCGGTCTGGCTCGCCTGTCGCGAACTACGGGCCGCTTATCGGCTGGATGTGAACGAATTCCGCAACACCCGCAATGTTCAATTGCGAATTGAATATATGGAAGCTGACATAATCTGACACGCCTTAATTGATTGAGATAGGGGGCTATTGGCGAACAGAGTAAGCCTTGGAATATGAAGCGTTAGGCACAACTAATCCGCCGGCAAGTCCTTCAAAATTTTTGTCTTTTGTCCGAATATTTTCGGGTGCGTTCAATACCCCGCTCGACTTTTCCAGGAACTACCCCGTGAGTGTTAAGCGTTCATACGTATATTTTCGGAGTCGCCCAGGCATTTAATATAACACCCACTCCAAATCGGAACCGGAAGATTCTTTAAGATGTATCTTGCCAAGGGCGGTTTCGAGTCCGGAATCAGGATGTTCCGGTAGGGATTGGGACGGAGCGAAAGGACTTAGGGAATTCGCATTTGAAAGGGAGCTTCAAAACGGAAATAGGATATTTCTGGGAAAATCTCGGAATGTCCCGAAGGGATTTGGGAGATTCCGAAGCTCTATTCGATACTATCTCGATAGATAGTTTCTAAGTTATGTATAGCCATTTTGGGCTCCTTGCCGATAATAATCTTTATTCTCTATTTTAAAGGTAATCCAATTCAAGGATTTAATGGTCTAGAAAGTTTCAGTCCATTTTCACCAATATGGCCGTTGTCAAGGCTATATTGATGAGCAATAGATTAAAGCGGATGATTGGGCGATCCGTATTCCATATTCTTTGAGTATAAGCTTTCCCAAGCAAGGGCAATTGCCCAATCCCCAAGGCTTGTCTTGACTTTCCTTTAGTTGAGCGCTTTCACTCATCAAGCACCGTTAAAGCCGAAGGTCGTGCGCTCGGCTAATCGCCATTCCAAACCAGCCCCCAGCCTACTGAACAGCTCGCTCCATGACCACTGAAGGCCTACCCGAGGCGCCTTAGTGTTGCTCATCGTCGCCCAGAGCTCGCGCTTGAGGTCGACAGGGCACTCATGGCTTGTATATCATTCCATTGCGGACTCATAAAAATGAGGGCCGCCAAGTGGATCGGCTGCTTCACCCGAAAAGCCCTTTAGAGAATAATTTCGTCGAACCTAGGATTTTGAATGTGCCCGTGATGGAGCGCCCCACGGGGCTGTGTCGGGTCAGGTCCTTGTTCGGGGAGGCCCGGTCATTCCAAAGTCTTGACAATATCGGGGAAAGATCATGCAAGTACCACTGGAGATTACGTTTCGAGGACTACAGCATTCCGACGCCGTCGAATCCCGCATTCGGGAGAAGGCGGCCAAATTGGAGCAGTTCTGCGAAAAGATCATCAGCTGCCGAGTCGCCGTAGAGGCGGAACATCATCATCAGCATCAAGGTAATCTCTACAAGGTCCGAATTGATTTAAGCGTTCCCCAACGACAGATCGTGGTCAGCCGAGACCACCACGACAAACAATCCCACGAGGATCTTTACGTTGCCTTGCGCGACGCTTTTTCCGCCGCTACCCGTCAGATTGAAGAGTACACGCGTATTCAACGCGGCGATATCAAGAACCATAAGTTTTCGCCGGATACGGCCTGAGCGTCGGCCCGCCGGGCTGACGCCTGGCTTCATTCGGCTGTGCCTAGGCTATTTTCCCGTCCCTTGAGAATACTGGCCTTGTGCCCCCCGGAGTCTTATTGATCTTTCAGCGAGGACTTAATCTGACAACCTGGGTTCCGGAGACCAGATCGTGCCAGGCCTGCTTGCGGGAGGTCAGTTCTATCGAGAGGTAACCCAATCCGAAGCAGGCCGCCGAAACGAAAGCAAAGGCGTAACGAGCTACGGCCTGCTTCCAGGACACCGGTCCCCCATCGGCGGCCAGGAGCTGGATTCTCCAGGCGCGCATACCCAGGGTTTGGCCGCCGTGGGTCCAGCACCAGCCGAAAAAGACAAAGCTCACGCTGAGGAGATAGGCCATAAATCCAGGATCATGGGGCCGAAATGCCTCGCCGCCACGAAAGGGCAGCACGATCAGAGTGGACGTGAAGAGAAGTCCGGCCAGAAGAACGGCGTCGTAAACCAGGGCTGCCAATCGCCGTAGCAAGCCTGCTGGCTCGCCAACCTGAAGCCCCCTCAGGAGAAATTTGTGGGCTTCGGCTGCGGGTTTGCGGCTCCGGGGCCAAGGGGCACTTTTCGTCGGAATCGGCCGGGATGCTCTTGACTGTTTTGCGGAAAATCGGCTCGACATCATGGGCGGCAAGAGATTTGAATAAGGAATGATGCCCAGCCTATTTGAGGTCTGCCGAAGTAAAAAATAAACTAGGAGTTCCTGCCCGAAGATTCTCGGTCCGAGGCGGCGAAGATGGCTCCGAAATACATCGAGAGATAAACCAATAAGCTGACCAGCAGTATGGAAAGAATAATGGGCGGCCGAATTATCGGCAGAAACATCAACAGGGTGAACACCGCCACGAAGGCACTGGTGTGGACCGGGTGCGATAAGAATTCATCGGTCTTGATCTTGAACATAGCGCTCTTCCTCCGTAGTTTTAGTTTTAATGTATCCTAAATCAGGTTGTTGAGCGTTGGCAGAACCGCCGGCCATCATGGATTTTAACGAGGAATTTGACAGAAATTGAGGGACGGGGCCCGATGAATGGTATCACGAAAGGCAGTGACATCTGCGCGTGCCTAACCAAGCGGGTGCGGTGCTGTAGTCAATTGCTCGTAATGGAAAGGCCATGATTGCCAACTCGCAATTGCCGGCTGCCATCGATCGCGCCTCATGTGTTATCTGACTCCGTTGAGGGCATGCTCTAGGGGCTCTCTAAAATTTAACGAGAGCCTAGAGATCATCCATCAGGTGCTGAACCGAGCCGATGGGGGTTGAAATAAAGTTGGTCCAACAGGCCTTTACGCCAATTGAACGACAATAGCTGGCGCGGGATTGCCGAATTAATTTAATCAAAGTCTCGGTAGTCCTCAGAGGAATCCCCAAAGGCATCGCCGCCTCAAGCAAGATCAGCTCTCCTTGGCCAACTTCACGCTTCTTATTCGGTCGCTTTGTCCTAAGAGTAGGGCCCCTTAGGATAAGGATTCAGTATCTTTAAAATAAGAATTCCTGATGAATTTTCATATAATTTATTAGTACAATTTATACCCATCCTATCTCAGTAACTCAATAAGACGAGACGCCTTTTAGGGGCGTAGTCGAGCACAGGTTCTCCTCCTCTTGGCGGCCCTCAGTGGTCGCTTTTTTTTGCGTCTATCATAAAAAAGCCCGCTAAGATGCGGGCTTAATTTTTTTATAAAGAAAAGGGCAGTTCGCCGATAAGCAAGCGAGCAGTCCATCAGTAGTGCATTGTTGTTATAAGCTGCCCAATTCGGGCCTTCCTCCTCTTTGACGACTCTCAAAAGAGCGCTTCATCCTTAAAGCTGCAGACAGTCTAAAGAAAAAAAATTTAGTGTCCACAATTTTTTCCTTTTCTCGAGGGAACTCTCAGGGCCTATTCAACTTGCCTATTAGAAATCAGTAGTTTGGTGTGAGAAAGCTTGGCCGGCGCGCAAATTCCTAGTGTTTTTATAGGTCATTATCGGAAACATCTTGTCTGCAAATATAAATCGGAACATGCTTGTGACGCCGAAAGTTTGCGACTCTCGGGATGGGGACTGACCGCTATAGAGGTTATTTGGTATCTATTTGGGGTCTTGCGCAGTTTTGGTGATGGTTTTCGCCTGGCTGTCCCCCATATCGAGGGGATGAATTTTATTGCTCAACAGCTACTCGCCTTACCCTATCTTCGTTTCGATAGCTGGCATCTTGAGGAGAC
>CADDYU010000139.1 GCA_902810705.1 Methylococcaceae bacterium | reverse complement strand
GAGATAAGGGGCAACAAACGCCCACTCGTCGTCAGACACATCGCTCGGATACGGTTTTCGGGAAGTCGGAGTAGTCATGCCTACTCCTGACTCCTGCCTCAGAAAAAGTTCACAACAGCCTCTAGGAGTCTACCGGTCAGAGGCGAATCGGGAACGTCCATAGGTGAAGGCACCAAAGGGATTATTTCCGAAAGTGATCTCGGCAAAAAATATGGCACGCCATGCGTTCGCTTTCTAGATACAATGCAGAGGGATTGATTGGGCACGGAGTAGTCCGTAAGGTCACGAAATCCTGTTCCAAAAGAGGACTTGGGGTGGTGGACAGCCAGCCTAAATCGGCCGCCGCAGAGGAAACATACATTGATCGCTGCTTTCTAAATGACGATAATGCCTTGTGGCAAATCCTGGCTGGCTTTAAATCAATCGTCCATTTGTCGGCTTTAAAAATGCTTCTTACTCCCAATGGTTATCTCTATAAAATCAAATCATTACCTTTATCGACACATAAGCAATAGCCGCCCACCGTCGGCCAAGGGCGCTCCCTTACAGAAGGACTTCCCGTCATGGGAGAGCAACTTGATGAGGAATTAGTTCGGCAGGTACAGCAGGGCGACAAAACAGCGTTCGACATTCTCGTCCGCAAGTATCAGTACAAAATCGCACAACTCATTAATCGATATATCAAGGATCCTCAAGAGGCACTGGATGTCGCCCAGGAATCATTCATTAAAGCTTATCGGGCGCTCCCTAACTTCCGAGGAGAAAGCGCCTTCTATACCTGGTTATACCGGATCGCAATTAATACTGCAAAAAACCATATTGCGATGCGCGCGCGCCGCCCCTCCGGCGACGAAATCGAGATTGAGGAAGCGGAACAATTCGAATCGGCCGTTCGTCTAAGGGACCAGGAAACCCCCGAGGCACTCGCTTTAAGCGAGGAATTGGCACAAGTTATCCAACTGGCGCTGGATGAACTCCCTGAAGAGTTGCGTACAGCAATTAGTCTCCGTGAATTCGAAGGTATGAGCTACGACGAGATCGCGCAAGTCATGAACTGTCCGGTAGGCACGGTTCGGTCGCGGATTTTTCGCGCACGCGAGGCCATCGATAAGAAACTCACATTTTTACTCGGTTAGGGGGTAAATCCATAATGGAAGATAGTCTGAAAGAAAAGTTGTGTTTATTGCTCGATAATGAATTAAGTCCGGACGAATCAATGAGGTTGTTGCGCCTGATCGAAACAGATTCCGAGGTAAGAAAACAGTGGATTCGTTACTCCCTAATCAGGGAAGCCATGCGGTCGGGCCGGATTTTAATTCCGGACCAGCGTTTTATGGATCGGGTCCAGTGCGCGGTAGCTAACGAACCTACCGTTCTGGCGCCTCGACGCAAAGCACGACGATGGCGGGAGCGAGTAGTTACCGGGGCACTAGCGGCTTCTTTGGCGTTGGGCGCTGTCCTGATCGCCAAATCCGTAAACAACCACCCCTTGATGCGGGGATCCAATTTTCTGACTTTGGCTAATTTGATAGGACCATCGGTGCAACCCCCCGTCGATTCGGAATTTAGGGATTATCTTGTCACTCATTACGAAGCGGCCTATGCAGCCGGAGCGCAGGGAATGCTACCTTCGGTTCGTCTAGTCAGTAGCGAAACCAGTCATTAGCCCAACGATCGCTAATGCTCCTTCGGATGTTGCCCGCCTTGAGAGCCCTGCTCGCGCGAATCTGGCTGCTTACAGCGGTTATCGAAGTGAGGGCTGAGGCAATTGATCCGTCTCAAGCAGCGGCTTTACAATGGCTCACTGGAATGCAGCATGCAGTTTCTGCATTGAACTACAAAGGAATAGTGGCCTACCTGAAGGATCATCAGGTCGAGAGCTTCCAGTTGTTCCATGCGGCGAAATCCGGAGTAGAGCAGGAACGCTTGGTCTCAATGAACAGCCCATTGCGCGAAGTTGTTCGGAACGCCGAGAAAGTAGCCTGCTATTTTCCCGACAGCAAAAAGGTTTATGTCGAAAATAAGCCGGCAAGCCACTCGGTTCTAATAGACCTCCCGCAGGACCTAACGCAGCTTACCCGATATTACCGAGTGAATTTGCAAGGTCAGGAATACGTCGCTCGCCGCTTGTCGCAAGTCATTGGCATCGAGCCGCGTGATGATTATCGGTATGCTCGCTTGATCTGGGTGGACTCAGATTCCAAGTTGCCGCTGAAGTTCGAGATGTTAGACGAGGACGGGCAAACGGTCGAGCAGATGGTGTTTGCCTCAATGAGCGTGGAAGAATCCATTCCGCATGAGGACTTGGTTCCCTCGGTCCAGGCGGATGGATTCACTTGGCAAGTTACCCAGAGAGAAGCACTCCCTCTAGGCTCTTTGCGATGGACGCTTCAAAATGTGCCCGAGGGCTTTCAGATCGCTTCCTATAGCCGTCTGAAACGTCCTCCGGCGGACCGTGCCGTGGAACATATTCTATTGAGCGACGGCTTTTCCTCGGTTTCGATATACATAGAGCCACATGATGGCAGCGTGGCGCTCAAGGAGTATTCCAAGAAAGTTGGAACCATTAACGCTCGATCCACAAAGATCGGCGATCATCATGTGACCGTAATGGGCGAGGTTCCCGAAAAAACGGTACAGGCCATCGCTAATGGCCTGCGCCAGCAAGACAATCGCAATCCATGATCGAAGAAGAAGCCATCGTCACCCAACTCGAAGCTGAGCGGATCTGGGTGGAAAGGACTAGCAAGCCAGCCTGTGGCTCCTGCTCGCAGGCTTGCGCGACAGCGGCAGTGGGAGATTATTTCGGTAAGTCAACGGTCCGAATGGCAGTCCTCTCCCCTATCGAGGTGCAGCCAGGGGACCGCGTCGTAGTTGGAATCGAGGAAGATACCTTTATAAAGGGATTGCTAAGGGTATACTTAGCCCCGCTTGCCGGCCTCTTGGCTGGTGCCATTTTGGGAAAGGCCATCGGAGCCTCGTTCTCCCTTGCCACGGATGCCGCCGCTCTGGCAGGCGGCCTGCTCGGATTGATCGGAACCCTTATCTTTCTAAAATTTGCCCCGGGTTTGCCGCGTGACAAGCTGCAACCAATCGTGCTCCGGAAGCTCAGCTAAATTCCGAATCCAATCCACACTCCTTTCCTTTACTATTTAATCCCTGACGATCTGGGAGTTTGTCATGTTTAGAGCCAAGTGGGCGGCGGTTTTGGTGTGTTTTTCCCTGCTGACGGCGGTGCCTGCGGCAGTGATGGCCCAATTACCCGACTTTACAGGCCTGGTCGAGAAGAACAGCGCAGCGGTGGTGAATATCAGCACCACCCAAAAAGTGGCCGCCACGGAGCCGCAACTGCCCGAGGGAATCGAGATCCCCGAGGGGACGCCGTTCGATGACTTCCTCAAACGCTATTTTGGCGAAGGCGGGCCGGGAGGAGAGCCCAGCGAGATCAAATCCCTGGGATCCGGCTTCGTTGTGTCTTCCGACGGTTATGTCATCACCAACCATCATGTGGTAAAGGACGCCGACGAGATCGTAGTGCGCCTGCAGGACCGTCGGGAGTTAGTCGCTAAAATCGTCGGCTCCGATAAACGCAGCGATCTCGCCCTACTCAAGCTTGACGCCAAAGATCTTCCGGTCGTTAAAATGGGTTCGGCCGATAAGCTCAAGGTCGGCGAATGGGTGCTGGCCATCGGCTCTCCGTTCGGTTTCGATCATTCGGTGACTGCGGGCATTGTCAGCGCCAAAGGCAGAAGCCTCCCGAGCGACAATTATGTGCCCTTTATCCAAACCGATGTGGCCATCAATCCCGGCAATTCCGGCGGTCCCCTATTTAATCTCGAAGGCGAGGTCGTTGGAGTCAATTCGCAGATTTACAGCCGCACGGGCGGGTTCATGGGACTGTCTTTTGCAATTCCCATCGAAGTCGCCATGCAGGTGGTGGAACAGTTGAAAACGCAAGGCCATGTTTCACGGGGTTGGTTGGGTGTGCAAATCCAGGACGTCACTCGCGAATTGGCCGAGTCGTTCGGCATGAAGAAGCCACAAGGCGCGCTCGTATCCAAGATACTGCCCAAGAGCCCGGCAGAAGAGGCAGGACTTCAGATCGGCGATATTATCACCGAATTCAACGGGCGTGAAATCGTTTCCTCCGCTTCGCTGCCGCCCTTGGTGGGTATGACCAAAATCGGAGAGACGGCGAAACTCACGATTTTGCGGCAGGGATCGAGCAAGGAGCTGGCGATCAAGATCGGCACATTGCCGGAAGAAGAGGCTCAGATTGCGGGTTCCGAAGAACAGCCGCCTGGAGAAAAGGTGAACCGCCTCGGACTTAGCGTTTCAAATCCGACTCCGGAACAGCGCGAGCAGTTGGAATTGCCGAAGAATGGAGGGGTACTGGTGCAAGGAGTCAGCCCTGGCCCTGCCTATGATGCAGGCATCCGGCGCGGTGATGTCATCCTGCGAATCCAGGACCAGATGATAAAAGACGTCAAGCACTTCAATGATTTGACAAAGGAACTGCCAAAGGGCAAATCCGTAGCGATGCTGGTGCAAAGACGTGGCGGCTCACTGTTCCTGGCTTTAAAGCTCAAGGACTGAGGCCGTGGCGGATCAGCAGCATATTCGGAATTTTTCCATCATTGCTCACATTGACCATGGCAAGTCGACGCTAGCGGATAGATTTATCCAGACTTGTGGCGGTTTGAGCGCGCGCGAAATGTCCGAACAGGTGCTCGATTCAATGGATATCGAGCGCGAGCGGGGAATCACCATCAAGGCGCAGAGCGTTACGCTCCATTACAAGGCCAGGAACGGAGAAACCTATCAGCTCAATCTGATCGACACCCCCGGCCACGTCGACTTCTCCTACGAGGTTTCGAGATCGCTCGCGGCCTGTGAGGGCGCCTTGCTGGTCGTCGACGCCGCTCAAGGGGTAGAAGCCCAGAGCGTCGCCAACTGCTATACGGCCATCGAACAGGGTTTGGAGGTCCTGCCGGTACTGAACAAGATTGACCTGCCCTCGGCGGAGCCCGAGCGGGTCTGCCAGGAGATCGAGGAGATCATCGGCGTGCCGGCCGACGAGGCCTTGCGGATTAGCGCCAAAACGGGGTTCGGCGTGGATGATCTTCTGGAGCAACTGGTCGCCAAGGTGCCACCGCCGAAGGGCGATCCGGAAGCGCCACTCCAAGCGCTGATTATCGACTCCTGGTTCGACAATTATCTAGGTGTCGTCTCGCTGGTGCGGGTGGTGAACGGCTTCATAAACCGAAAGCAAAGGATCACGATCATGTCCACCGGCAAGAGTCATCTGGTGGAAAAGCTCGGGGTCTTCACACCCAAACCCTTCGATAAAGAGGTCTTGCAAACCGGTGAAGTGGGCTTTGTCATCGCCGGCATCAAGGACATTTTCGGGGCGCCAGTCGG
Organism: Methylococcaceae bacterium; assembly: GCA_902810705.1. Taxonomy (GTDB): domain Bacteria; phylum Pseudomonadota; class Gammaproteobacteria; order Methylococcales; family Methylococcaceae; genus CADDYU01. The sequence goes on along the minus strand of CADDYU010000139.1, from coordinate 6,630 downwards.
CGATACCATTACCGCGTCGGACCGGCCTTGCAAAGCGCCTCTGCCGGGCTTTCAGCAGGTCCAGCCGCGGGTGTTCGCCGGGCTCTATCCGGTCGAGTCGGACGATTATGAAAGCCTTCGGGAAGCACTTAACAAGCTGCATCTGAATGATGCGGCCTTGCAGTACGAGCCGGAAACCTCCCAAGCCCTTGGCTTCGGCTTCCGCTGCGGATTTCTCGGCATGTTGCACATGGAAATCATCCAGGAGCGGCTGGAGCGGGAATATGATTTGGATTTGATCACCACGGCGCCCACCGTGGTGTACGAGGTGCTGAAGACCGACGACACGACGATCCAGATCGACAATCCGTCCAAACTGCCACCACCGAACGAAATTGCCGAAATTCGGGAACCGATCATCGAGGCCAATATCCTAGTTCCCCAGGACTACCTCGGCAACGTCATCACCCTTTGCATCGAAAAGCGGGGCGTGCAGACGAAGATGCAGTACATGGGTGGGCAGGTTTCCATCAGCTTCGAACTGCCTCTGAGCGAAGTGGTCTTGGATTTTTTCGACCGCCTCAAATCCGTCAGCCGCGGGTTCGCTTCCTTTGATTACGAATTCAGGCGGTTCCAGGCCGCGCCCTTGATCAAACTGGATATTCTTATCAATGGCGAACGGGTTGACGCGCTGTCGCTCATCGTGCATCGGGATATCAGCCAGAGCCGGGGCCGCGATCTGGTCGAGCGCATGAAGGATTTGATTCCACGCCAAATGTTCGAGGTCGCCATCCAGGCCGCGATCGGTTCGAAAATCATCGCCAGGTCCTCGGTCAAGGCGATGCGCAAGAACGTGCTGGCGAAATGTTACGGCGGCGACATCACCCGCAAGAAAAAGCTCTTGGAAAAGCAGAAGGCAGGCAAGAAGCGCATGAAACAAGTAGGCAAGATCGACATCCCGCAGGAGGCTTTCCTCGCGGTTCTTCGGGTTAACAAAGATTCCTGACGATAACTGTACTCATGGATTTTGATTTCTCATTTTTTCTGGTTCTCGCGACCTTCCTGACGGGAATTATTTGGGGTGGTTATGTATTGACGCGACGGCTGCAGCCAGCCGGCCAAGTAGCGCCACAAAAAGAGCCCCTGCTGGTGGAATACGCCCGATCGTTTTTTCCAGTCGTGCTGATCGTGTTGTTGCTCCGTTCTTTTCTGGTGGAGCCGTTCCGGATCCCTTCCGGCTCGATGATGCCGACGCTCTTGATCGGCGATTTCATCCTGGTCAATAAGTTCGCCTATGGCATTCGCTTGCCAGTGCTCAATACCAAGATCATCGAGGTCGGCGAGCCGAAACGAGGCGACATCGTGGTATTCCGTTTCCCGAAGGACCCTACGGTGGATTACATCAAGCGCATTGTGGGCCTGCCGGGAGACCGCATTACCTATTACAACAAGCAGGTTTTCGTGAACGGTGTGCCGGTCAAGCAAACACCGCTCGGAACTTACGAGGGCGCGGTGCAAACCGGCGGCATGATGGGCAGCGAGCTCCTGTTGAGCGAAGAGTTGGGCGCGGTTACTCATGACATTTTGATCCGCAGGGAGGACCCAGTGGCGAAGGAAGGCGAGTTCATCGTGCCGGCGGGGCATTATTTCGTGATGGGCGATAACCGGGACAACAGCAATGACAGCCGCTTCTGGGGTGCCGTACCCGAAGGAAATCTAGTAGGCAAAGCGTTTCTTATCTGGATGAGCTGGGATTCCACCAAGCCCGGTATCGCCTTCAATCGACTTGGTACAGTGCTGAAATAAGCCTAATCTTTTGGTATCCGCCATCTTTCAAGGCAGGTACCAACATGGCTTCCCGCGAACAAGGGCTAACGTTCCTCAGTTTTCTGGTTCTTCTGCTCATCATTGGGTTTTTTACCCTGCTGGCGGTGAAAATAGGTCCAGTTTATCTAGACCACTACAAGGTAGTTTCGACCCTCGAAGCCTTGAAGAGTGACAAGAATCTTGCCTCCAGAACCAGAGATGAAATTTTGACGTCGCTTGAAAGGCGATGGGACATCGATATGATCGATAGTGTTTCAAAAGATAATGTGGCAATCACCAAGGACAGCCGCCGGTTGAAAGTGGAAGTCGCCTATGATGTTGCCAAGCCCATTCTCGGGAACGTGGAGGCGCTAATACACTTCAACGATGCCATCGAGGTAAGCTTGAATTGACGCAAGAGCCGGGAAAACTCGCCAGCAAGCTCGGGTTGAGCTTCAAGAATCCAGCTTTAGTTAAACGGGCGCTGACCCACCGAAGCGCCGAGGCCGATAATAACGAGCGTCTGGAGTTTCTGGGAGATGCCGTCTTGGGGTTTGTCATTGCCGAATGCCTGTACGAGAAATTCGCGACGGCCGATGAAGGGGTGTTGAGCCGATTGCGCGCAACCCTGGTCAATCAAACCGCCCTGGCCAATATTGCGCGAAAATTGAACCTGGGCGACTTTCTTATTCTAGGTTCCGGAGAATTGAAGAGCGGTGGGTACCGGCGCGATTCGATCCTGTCCGACGCCCTGGAAGCCCTCATCGGCGCCCTCCTGGTGGATCAGGGCATGGAGGTTTGCCGGCGGTGGATTTTGAATCTGTTCGCGGAACAAATCGATAGCCTGTCAGTCACCGACTGGAGGAAAGATCCGAAGACTCGGCTGCAGGAATCAATGCAGGCACGTGGCCTGGAATTGCCGGTCTATATTCTCAAATCGGTAGTCGGCCAGCCTCATGACCAGAGCTTCTTCGTCGAATGCCGCGTCTCATTGACCTCCGAGACCTGCGAGGGCGTGGGTTCTTCTCGGAAGAAAGCCGAACAGCAGGCGGCGGAAAAGATGCTGGCCAAACTCATTCAGGAATTCGGATTCAAGCCATGAAAGCTGGCTTTGTCGCCTTAATCGGCCGGCCCAATGTGGGTAAATCAACTCTGCTCAATGATCTGGTCGGCCAGAAAATCAGCATTACGTCGCGTCGTCCCCAAACCACCCGCCATCGCATCCACGGCATCAAGACCACGGAACATGGCCAAGCGGTCTACGTCGACACCCCCGGTATGCATGCCAGCCAGAAGCGGGCCATGAACCGTTATCTCAACCGTGCCGCGAACTCGGCCTTGCTCGATGTCGATGTCGTCGTCTGGGTCATCGATGGGCCCAAGTGGCTACCCGAGGATGATCTGGTTCTGAAGCGGATCAAGGCTTCAAAGGCCCCGGTAATTCTGGCCATCAACAAAATTGATCGCGTCGAGGACAAAACTCTGCTCTTGCCTTTTCTGGAAAACGCCGCGGCGCTGCATCCCTTTGCCGCCCTGATCCCCGTCTCCGCACTGAAGGGTTTCAACCTGGATGCTCTGGAACGCAAAATCATGGAACTGCTTCCGGAGGGAGAACCGATCTTCGCCGAAGACCAAATCACCGATCGCTCGGAACGATTCCTGGCCGCGGAGATCATCCGTGAAAAACTGCTGCGGTCCCTGGGGCAGGAGGTGCCCCACGCCCTGACCGTGGAGATCGAGCAGTTCAAGACCGAAGGCGCGCTGACCCGCATCGGCGCGCTTATCTGGGTGGAGCGCGAGGGCCAGAAAGCCATCGTGATAGGCCACAAAGGTGAGGGACTCAAAAAAGTCGGCGAGCGCGCGCGCCTGGATTTGGAACACTTGCTGGGCGGCAAGGTTTATCTCGAGCTTTGGGTCAAGGTGAAAGAAGGCTGGTCCGATGATGAGCGCACCTTGCGAAGCCTGGGGTATGCCGAATGAGCGCGACCGGATCGGATTACTCCGCGGACCGGAGCCGTGTTCTTTTGGAAAATGCGGTCATCCTTCACCGCCGAGCGTATCGAGAGACCAGCCTGCTATTGGACGTTTTTTCTGCCGGCTGGGGTCGGCTCCGGGTGCTCGCCAAAGGCGCCAAGCGCAGCCGGAATGATCAATCCCGCTTGTTGCAGCCTTTCGTCCCCTTAAGGCTGTCTTGGGCCGGCCGAGGCGAGCTACCGGTCTTAACTGGAGCGGAGCCCGACGGCGCAACGATAGGACTGGACGGCACCGCCCTGTTTTGCGGGTTGTACATGAACGAGCTATTGCTTCACCTGCTCCCGCCCCATGACCCGCATCCTGGGGTTTTCGCCTTTTACCTGGAGTCCTTGCGTCGGCTCGCATCGGACTCCTGCCGGGAGAGGATTTTGCGCTTTTTCGAAATTTTCCTGCTCGAGGAGATCGGCTACGGTCTCTCGCTCGAGAGGGAGGCCCAGGGACGGGAGATCGATCCTTTGAAAAGCTACTCCTACATTCCCGATCATGGTCTCGTCGAGACCGATGAGCGCGGAATGGATTCCGTGCAGGGTTCCACCCTGCTCGGATTGCAACGCCAAGCCCTGGAAAGCTCGAATGAATTGCAGGAAGCCAAGCGCCTGATGCGACGGGTGATCCACCACCACCTCAATGGGCGCGCTCTCAAGAGCCGCGATCTCTTCAAGCCACTCGGCAAGGTTCTCAGCGCATGAAACCAACATCCTCTCTCTTGCTGGGCGTAAACATCGATCATATCGCCACCATCCGCCAGGCCCGCCGAACCCGATTTCCGGAAGTGATCCAAGCGGCCTTGGTGGCCGAACAGGCCGGGGCCGACGGCATCACGGCGCATCTTCGGGAAGACCGCCGGCATATTCAAGACAGGGATATCGAGCTGCTGGCGGCGATGGTCCAAACCCGCCTCAACCTGGAAATGGCGGTCACGGACGAAATCATTAAGATCGCTCTGCAAGTGCGCCCCGCCGCCTGTTGCCTCGTTCCCGAACGGCGTGAGGAGTTGACCACGGAGGGGGGGCTGGACGTGGCCGGAAATTTCGCTCGAATACGCGATGCCTGCCAGATTCTTGGAGAGGCGGGCATTGAGGTGTCCTTGTTCATTGATGCCGAGCCGGACCAGATCGAGGCCGCGGCAAACGCCGGAGCACCGGTCGTCGAACTGCACACCGGCCACTACGCGGACGCGGCCACTCCCGAAGAGCAGCGCCGGGAACTTCAGCGACTTCGGACCGCTGCGGAATTGGCGGTCAACAGGGGTTTAACGGTCAATGCCGGGCATGGGCTCCATTATCACAATGTTGCCGAGATTTCCCGCATTCCCCAACTTCGGGAACTCAATATAGGTCATTCCATCGTGGCTCGAGCACTGTTTTCGGGATTGGCGAAAGCCGTCCAGGACATGAAGCGCCTCATGGACATTGCACGCGGATCGATTGACCCCTGACCCGTATTCTGCGATAGTTGCGCGCCACGGAGCTCCGCCACAGCCTTGCATTACAAAGGCTTGCGCGTACCTGTTCCAGCCCATCGGGGTAGCGTAATGTACGAACGATCTCAAGGCGAATCAGCCTCAGCTGAACTGTTATGCCAATACAAGCCAGCTCGACCTCCTTTCCGCGTAGCGGCCTGGTGGCGCGCCTGCCTTATGGGGGCAGCCGTGATAGTGCTGCTAGCGGCGGCGTTGCTATTGCTGTTCCAGGCTCGCGGTTTCCTGGACCATTTCGAAACTCGACTGGCCGCGGAGGCTGGCGGCGACGCTCGGCTCCAGGCCATGGGCCAGCATATGGAGGCCTTGCGAGGCAAATTCAACGGATTACTCGCCGAATCCATCGAGACCCGTCTTAAGGCGCTCGAGAAGAACATCGACGCCGGCAAGGTCGGTTCCGACGATCTTCGAGCCTTCGAAGAGCTGCAAAAAGACCTTAAACTCCTGGAAAACTATGCCGGCCGCGGAGAAGCGATGAGCTTCGATTATGCCCAGCGGGACCACAGTCGATTCCGTCCCTTACCAGATACTAAGCCAGTCGTGCGCAATGACGAGTTGATGAGCGAGGTTCTGGAATTGAAAAACCTCCTTTACTTCTGCGCCGCCGGCCTTCTTGCAATGGGCGGCGCGGCAGTCGTCGGGTGCTATTGGATCGCCCAGCGCGGCAATGGCCGCTATCTCGGCCTCTCGGCCGAGCACTCGCGTCTGCTGCCTTCTAAAGATCACGAGGGTTAAACGGTCGTTCAGCGGAAGCCGGCGTCAGAGCATTTTCATTTGCTTGGACGGCGTATCCGGCGCTGCGGCGATGGGAGTGCCGCAAGCGGGAGATTGCTCTGGCAGAAGATGCCCGTGAACGGGGTTTTGCCCGCGAGATGGAACGGCATGAATGTGAACCGCCCCGGCTTTATCGGAGGCTCCAGCTTTTGAGAGTATGGAGCCATGAAGACAATGACACATTTCTCACCGGGGGTTAGGGAGCGGGCCGTTCGCCTGGTGCGGGAGCCTCACGGCGAGCATGAATCGCCAGGGGCGGCGGATTGGTCGATTGCCGCCAAGAGCGGCGGCACGGCGGAGAGGCTGCGGCGCTGGGCTCGGCAGGCCGAGAAGGACAGTGGCGAGCGGGAGGGGGTCACGATCGCCCCGCAAGCGATGAAGGGGTTCATCGACCAACGTCGGGATGTCTATGGAGTCGAGCCGATCAGCAAGCGGCACGGTGGAACGGCTGATGCGGCGGCTCGGCTTGAAAGGGGCGTGGCATGCCGGTCAAGACTACGTGCGGTGACCGGGGTGCCCCTTGCCCGCAGGACCGGGTCAACCGCCCATTCAAGGTA
>CADDYU010000138.1 GCA_902810705.1 Methylococcaceae bacterium | reverse complement strand
GCCCGGCACCAACCGCGCCCTGATCCAGTCGGCCAGGCCGCGCCAGTAGTCGCTGCCGTACAGCACGATCGGGAACGCCTCGACCTTCAGCGTCTGCACGAGCGTGAGGACCTCGAAGAACTCGTCCATCGTCCCGTACCCGCCGGGGAAGCAGACGAACGCCGACGCGTACTTCGTGAACATCACCTTGCGGGCGTAGAAGTAGTGGAAGTCGAGGCTGATCGTCTGGTACTTGTTCCCCTCCTGCTCCTGGGGGAGGGTGATGTTGAGCCCGACGCTGGTGCCGCCCGCCTCGAACGCGCCCTTGTTCGCCGCCTCCATGATGCCCGGGCCGCCGCCGGTGATGACGGTGAACTTCCGGCGCGCCAGCAGCCGGGCGGTCTGCTCGGCGGCCTTGTAGTACGGGTCGTACGGCCGGGCCCGCGCGCTGCCGAAGATCGACACCGCCCTACCGACCGGCGCCATCGTCTCGAAGCCTTCGACGAACTCCGCCATGATGCGGAAGATCCGCCAACTCTCGTTCCCGTCCATCGCTTGTCCGGCCGGCATCGCGTTCGCTCCTCCTCGAGGACGCGGACGATACGGCGGCGACGCCGCGACGTCGACGGTAACGGTGAACGCATTTGCGCCACGCCCCTGCCGCGTCGGCGCACGGCCGTCCTGGAACCCATCCTGCGCCGTTTCCTCACCAGACCGAAGTCAGGCCGAGGTTCCGTCGTGTTGCTACGTGCGCCGCACGAGAACTCAACCCGTGAGTTGGGGCTTCTTAACCCGGACGAGCACGCGGTTATCAGCGGTGAGCTTTACCTTCAACCGGAGCAGATCCTTCACCGCCGGACCATTGACAACTTTGCCGTGCGGGTCGAAACGGCTCTTGTGGCACTTGCAGAGGAACGAGTTGTCCTCCTGCGTCCGTACCTTGCACCCGCGATGCGTGCAGACCGGCGAGAGAGCGAAGAGTTCGTCGCCGCGGCGAATCAGTAACACGCCGCGGTCGCGAAAGCTGTCGTAGACCTTTTCCTGCTCAAAGGAGTCGAGCGGTCCGACGTCAAGGATCGTCGCTTCGCCGGCAGTGTCGGCCAGCGTGCCCGCCCAAGCGTCATCGACGGCGAGTGCGGCGGTCGTCGCACCTAACGCGGTGAGGAATGCGCGTCGGTTCATGATCACTTGCCTTTCACGTGGATCGAGTCGAGCCAGCCGTCCGCGTCCGCGGTGTGGGCGGACGTCGGCGACGTGGCGATCGTCGTTGCCGGCATCGCTGTCCCCTTGCCAACGACGGCAGTGGTCGTCGCCGGGGTTTCGTGATCGTGTGTCGGTGACGTTGCCGGCGGGCGGGAGATGACAGGCGCGTTCATGCCCGGCGTAGTCATGCCGGCGCGAGGCGCCGGCGACGGATCATCCGCGGGATTGGCATCGCCGTCTCCGAAGCTCATCGCGCCGCCCAAATGTCCCTGGAGCGTGAGCAGGCCGACGAGGACGCCGAGCACGGCGAGGTAGCCGCAGCCGGGCGTGCGATCGCGGCGGAACAACTGGCCGCGCCACACGGTCATCGCGACGAGCAGGACCGCGAGGCTGATCCCGAGCCACTGGTGGATCGCCATTTGCGCGCGATTGCCCGGCATATCCATCTGGTTCTTCCAATACCAGCCGGCGGCCGCGGTGAGCGGCGTGACCAGCGCGGCGGCAAGAAGCGTCCACCACGCGGTGCCGGTCAGCGACGGCTTCTTGAACCAGCGGCCCAGGACTTCTGCGGCGAACGAGACGGGCACGAGCGCCGCCGTGAAGTTCACGAGGATCGGATGGATCGGGGTCATCTGGAGCGGCAGCCATTCGCTTCCGCCGCCGTCGGCCAGCAACCAGAGCATGAGTGTCCTGCGTAAAATGGTTGTTCAGGCAACGAGCGCGCGAATGGCTAGCTCGGCCTGACAACGCGCTGGCCCGTAACCAATCAAGCGGCCGGCCGGCGCGCTAACGCCAGCCGGAGCGTGGGAAGGCGCGCGAGTATTCTCGCACGCACCGTCTCAATGAGAGTCGGCCGGCATAGTCGCGGGGGCCTTGGCACCGCCCATGTCCATAGCTTTTGCGTCGCCATCACCGTCGGCCATCTTGTGGTGCTCGTCCTTCAGCTGGACTTCCTTCCAGTTGTCGCCGTCTTTGACTGACAGTTTCTTCACGTCGATCGCATGACGGTGCTCGTACGCGACGCCCTCCACCTTGATGGTCTGCGATGCGTATTGCGCCAGGACCTGCGGGTTGGTGAGCAGGAACATCGCCTCGTCGGCGTCCTTTGCACCTTCGAGCATGATGCCGGCAGGGACGCCCGTGGCGAGACATCGCATCGCGCACTGCGCGTGATCATTGCCTTTCGCGTCACCGTCGCTCGTGGTGAAGCAGGCGGTGTCGATGAGCTCGCCGGTGATGGTCACCGTTTTGCCTTCCTCACTTTCTTTGTGGGCGCCCTTGCCGTCCGCGTCTGCCGGATGCGCGAACGCGCCGGCGATTCCGAAGGTTGCGACGGCCGCGGTGAACAACATTGCTGGGATACGCTTCTTCATTGCCAACTCCTTGAAATGTCGCGGGGTGAAGTTCGCGAGCGAAAAGAGCCGTTGCATACACAACGGTCAGGTCACTGTTTTGGGATCAATTTCATTCCGCACTTGGGGCACTTTCCTGGTTTGTCCGAAATGACGTCGGGATGCATTGAACACGTCCAAAGCTGACCCGCGGCCGGCGACGTGCTCGGCGCCGGCACTGACGCATTGGCCCCGGTTGCTTCATGGGCGGCTGTCACGGGCTCACCGCCGGTTCGAATTGTGGTGAGGTCGGCATCGACTCCGGCGAGCAGTGCGGGCGCGACTTTCGGGGCGACGTTCGCGTAGGGCGCCGGCCGCCCGTCAGGATTGAACTGCCGAAGTCCGGCCGGCGACTCGATACCAGCCGGCTCGATGCCGGGGTTGCCCGTCACGTGGATGCCGTCGCGTCGTAGAGCGTCACTGACGGCGGCGACAGCGACCGTGCCAGCCGGCGCGTCATACCAGCCCGGATCGGCATAGCTGCTAAGGCGATCGCGCACCTTGAGGATCGTGAACATGCCGCCCATCGTGATGTAGTCGTACTTGCCAGGCCCGCCGATCATCGGCGCGCTGTTCTCCGGGAACTTCATCCCCATGTCGCCCATGTCTGCCATGCCCGATTGGCCCATCGTCATGTAGGACGGAAGGAGCGGGCGTTGCGTGCCGTCGGCAGACGGTGCTTGACCCCGTATCGTCTTATCCAGATTGCCCGGCTCGACCCCGATCATGTTGGGGAACTGGTGGCCCATCTGGTTCATCACGTGATGGGTCATGTGGCAGTGCATCGCCCAATCGCCAGGCTCATCAGCGACGAACTCGATGGTGCGCGTGCTGCCGACCGGGACGAACACCGTCGTCTCCGGCCACTGGGCGCTCTCGGGAATGCAGCCACCGTCGGTCTCGGTAATCAGGAACTGGTAACCGTGGAGGTGGATGGGGTGATGATCCATCGCGCTGAGGTTGCCGATGCGGATGCGCACGCGATCACCTTTCTTCACCACGAGCGGCTCGGTGCCGGGGAAGGCGCGGGCATTCATGGTGAGCACGTTGAACTCGACCATCTCGTTTGGATTGGGTCGGGCGGTGCCGGGATCAATGCGCCACTCGTGGAGCAGCAGCGCGAAGTCGCGGTCGGGCCATTGATCCTTGGGCAGTCCGCGCGGGTGAACGATGAACAGGCCGGTCATGCCCATGCCGATCTGCGTCATCTCGTCGTGGTGCGAGTGGTACATGCCGGTGCCGTGCTGGCGAAGCGTAAACTCATACATGTAGGTTTCGCCTGGCGCGAGTGACTTCTGGCTCACGCCGCCCACGCCGTCCATGCCGCTCGGCACGAGGATGCCGTGCCAATGCACGGTGGTGGTCGCGTTGAGGCGATTGGTGAGATAGATGCGGACGCGATCCCCCTCGACCGCCTCGATCGCCGGCCCGTGGCACACGCCGTTGTAGCCCCACACCTTGCAGCGCAGCCCGTCGTAGCCTTCGCCGGGCGGAATGAATTCGTGCCATACTTCTTCGGCCACCATATGAAAGACCTTCACGCCATCGACCAGCTTCCAGGGCACCTTCGCGCCGTTCGGGATGACGACCGGGTTGTAGTGGACGCCGGGCATCCCCGGTGGTTGAGGTGTCTGGTCGGCGTGCGGCTGTTCCGCGTCCGCTGCGGAACCGGGTCGTGGGGCTTTCATGCCGGGCGTGTCGCCGGCGCGGGTGGGGCGCACGGCACCCAGCAGCCAGCCACCAGCCGTCGCCGCGGCCCCGGCGACGATTGCCTGCCACGACTGAGTTGGTTGAATTCGTTTGGTCGCATTTGCATTCTCCTGTTGCGCGCAACCGCCAGATCGGCGCCCCCTTACATTCCGGGCAGTCCCGGCATATTCTTCATACGCCCCGGGTCCGGTGCCGGCGGCGCCGGGTCGGCGGCAGGCAAAGTGGATGGCGTTGTGGATGGCGTTGAGCCGACGCGAAGGCGGCTGCCCAACGCTTTCTCGAGTTCGACGCGCGCGGTCCAGTAGTCGCGAACCGCCTCGATGTAATCGCGCCCGGCTTCGACCTGTTCGCGGCGGGCTTGGAGCAGTTGGAAGACGCCGGTGAACATCCCGTTGTACTGAAGCTGCGTCTGCTCCAGCAGCCTCGCTTGCAGCGGCAACACGGCCTTGCGTAGATATGCTGCGCGGGCGCGTGCCGCCGTGAGTCGCGCGTGCGCCGAACGCACGTCCGAGCGGATCCGGATCGCCAGCGCGGCGTACCGCAGTCGACTTTGCTGGAGCAACGCAAGCCCGCGCGCCGTGACCGCTTGACCTTGATCGAAAAGTGGTAGTGTCAGGCCGACGCTCGGGCCGATCGTGTGGACTCCGCCTTCTATTTCGTGTTCATAATGACCGGCGACGTCGAGCAACGGAACGAATCGCAACGCGCGGTCCAGTCCGAGGGTCTGACTGGTCGTGATGATCTCCTGTCGCGCCGCATCGAGGTCGAGACGTCTGGAGACCGCCTGAGCCTCCAGCCGCTCGCCCGGCAAATCTTCGTCTGGCAGTTCGGGCAAACGATCCGGGATCGTCCAGGTCGTCTGTGCGCCCCACAGGCCCATCAGCACGTTGAGGTGCTCCCGATGCTGCACCGCAGCACCCCTTGACCTACGCGGCGTTTGGCAGACTCCAATGCGGATGCGGCGACGCGCCTCCGCAGGGGAATGAAGAACAACTGGAGAAAGTCATAGCCGACGTCCACCTCTGCTGCCTGGCCGCCGAAACCGTTAGTGAATCGGCGTTCCGCGCTCAACACGGGGTTGGCGAGTAGTCCGGCCTGAACAAGGTCTGCCTGCGCAATACCGAGGTCGCTGTAAGTCGCCTGCAGGGTGAGGTTGTTGAGCAACGCGATTTGCACGGCATCGTCGGCGGTGAGCGGACGCGCCAGCAGCGACGCGACCGCCGCGTCCGCGGCGGCATCCGCCTGGCTCTGGCCCCGCCACTGGACCGTAACACCAGATCGATCGGCCACGGCACGCCGCACATCGTCGAAGCCGGCCCTCTGCGGAACGGTCGCGCACCCGTTCAGGAGCAGAACCGCACCGGCACCGAGTCCGGAGAGCGACCTTGTGATGCGCGTCATCGAGCCAGCCCCTTCTTCGCGAGCGCCATACCGCACGTGGGACAATTGCCCGGCTTGTCCGAGGTGACCTCCGGGTGCATCGGACAGGCATATTCCGCTCGCGCGACAGCTGGCTGTGAAGTCGCGGCCTGCTCATTTGACTCGGTAGCCGCGGGGGCGGGCGTGGACGAGTGTTCCGACAGCGTGCCCGACGGGCGCGCGACAGGCGCCTCCGGCGCACAACAACTGGCGGGATGATTCGCTGACAGTGGCTGCTCGCCGGTGCCAGTGGAGCATCCAACGAACAGTAATGAACTCCCCGATATGAGTGCGGTTCGGATCAACATCTTGCATTCCTTATAAATGGGCGGCGTTACGAATTTAGGTCGACATGACGACGCGCACCGCCAAGGCCGGTGTCGAGCCGCGCATCGCCGGTTGGGAAAGTCGCGCGGTGAGACTGACGCGGGGTTCACGAGTTCGGCGCGCACTGCTGCTCGACTTACAGCAGGCGTGAGAGGACGCGCAAGACGAGCGCTGAGCCGCAGGTCCTTGCGCAGCCCGGCAGGAGGCACATGCGCAATGGATGCGTCCGGCGAAAACGGCGGCCCACATCAGCCTTGCGGTCATGTAGCGGGCAACTGATCCCACGTCACGCGCGCCGGTTGACCCGCGCGATCTCGACCTTCTTGAAGGACGTAAGAAACACAGCCGGCAGATACTGGAACGATAGGGGCGAGAGGTCACGTCGAATCGACGCGGATTGTTTTTGCGCATTCCCCCTCTGCGGAAGCGCTTCCGGGGGCGCAGTCGGATTAGGCTCACGCGGCGCGTGAGCCTGATCCGTGCCGCGAGCGCTGCGCCACGTCAGTGAACGGCACAGCCAGCCATGTTCCCGCCGCAGGCCGTGCAAGTGTGCTCCAGCTTGCCTGTCGCGAACATGTTCTCGACCATGCTCTTGCACTCGGGGCAGACCATTTGCTTTCGATCGCTGTAGCCGGTGATCGCGTACCCGCGGCCGCGGGGGCCGGAAGCCATCGTCGGCACTTTTGTCCAAGTGGTCTTACACTTGTCACAGGCGATGCCCTCGCTCGACGGCGTGCCCGTCATCGCGTCCGGCGACGGCTTGTTCGATTGGCACCCGCCCAGCACAAGTCCTGTACCGAGCGTCAGCGCGGCCACCGCGATCTTCGTAAATCGGAACATAAAAGACTCCTTTCAAGGTCGTGGTCGCGGCTGTCGATCGCTGGCTCAACGCGGCCAGGCGATCCAGCCCTCGACCTTCAGAACGGGAAAGGAGGTGCGCCGCGTTCAACGATGGTGACCAAAAATGTCAGAATCGGAGGGTACTGGCTAGCTCCGCCAACCGGTCCACCGGCAGCTTGGCCATCAGGCAGACCCAGCGCCCGCCGCGCACGTTCATGACCATGTTGATCCCCGCGTGCGATTGGACGTGATAGGTGACGCCGCCGAGGTTCAGGGTCGGCCCCGCCGGCAGGTTCACGTCGTCAGCCGCCGCAACGGCCATCGTGACGGGAACGCCGTCGCACTCGAAGGCCACGCAAGCCATCTTCTTCTGCGCCATCCGGTGGACGCAGCAAGACGTCACGTGATCTTTCGGCAAGTCAGGAATGGACGGCGCGCCGCGCCACTCGGCCGAGAGCACGGCGTTGGCAGCGGCGATCGAGTTAACGGGCGTGACGTGGGTGCCCCCCGCCATCAACACTTCTTGATGGACCCGAGCCAGCCGTTCCGCAGACGCCAGCACTGATCCGCTCGACGAACTGATTAGCAAGACTCCGATTAAAGCGAGAATGAGCAGGCTTGCCGCCGCGGCCCGAAGCGGGTTCGGCCACGCGAATTGAAGGCGATACCGACGGGCTGAAGCGCGCGGAATTTGCGCCTCAACCGCCTTGAGGAGTTGAGACGTATCAACTCGCGCGTCGCGCAGTTTGGCGAGGCGCTTGGACGTCGCTTTGTCTAAGCGCGCTCGCCTCAAATTGGAATCCCGCGAGTTCAATGGTTTACCCCTTTCTCAAGGGGTTGGTGCCTTTCTGGGATCAACGAGCCGCAGATCCTTCGCCAACGGAAGCAGCGCCTGCCGAAGCATCGCTCGGCCGCGGAACGCCCGCGACTTGACTGTTCCGACCGGCACGCCAAGCACTTTTGCCGCAACTTCGTGATCCATCTCCTCGATCTCGACCAGCAGCAGCGTCCAGCGAATGTCCTCCGGCAACTCGCGCAGGGCTTGGATCATTTGGCAGTCGGAGAAATCTTCAAGCAGCTCGTCCGGATCATCCCAGGCGGGGTCGTCGTCAGCCGCGCTGTCGTGCGAGCAATCCGCCGGCTCAACTCCTAATTGCTCGATGCTGACCGTTCCCGCGGTCGATGCCGCGGCACGGCCACGGTCGATCCGCGTGTTCCGCAGGATCGTCATGAGCCAGGCGCGGACGTCTGTACCGTCCTGAAAGCCCGCGATGCCCTTGAACGCCTTGATCATCGTTTCCTGAGCAACGTCATCCGCGTCGGCAGGGTTCGGGATCAAGTATCGCGCAGCACGCAAGATGGTCGGCGCGTGCGGCCAAACAATGGCGTAGAACTGGTTTGTCGCTTCATCTCGATCCAAGCAGTCCCTCAATGCAGACTGCCGACACCATGTAAACGATGTCGGGACAACCGCAGGTTCAACCGGCGCGGAATCGACGGCGCACCACGTACCGTCGTGCCCCGGGTCCGTTTGAACCGCCCTTGCGGAGAATTACGTTCTCAGGGACAGGCGGCTCGGGCGGGCTGTTACAGCCACGCCTCGATGTCGGCCAGTCTAAGCCGGACCAGCATTTATGCCACACATCGTCGCCGCCCTCACGTACCCTGCGGTCGATCCGGTGCTCTTCCGCCTCGGCCCGCTGGCCATCCGCTGGTACGGCTTGGCCTACCTCGCTGCCTTTCTGCTGGGCTACCTCGGCCTGAAACGAATGGTGCGATCGGGGCGATTGAAGTTGTCGGACGATCAACTGTCGGACTTGCTGTGCTGGCTGGTCGCCGGCGTCATGCTCGGCGGCCGCGTGGGCTGGTGGGTCTTCTATCACCGCGGCGGGGGCGCGTCCGAGCCGTGGTACGAGCCGGTGGCGATCTGGCACGGCGGCATGAGCTTTCACGGCGGGCTGGCCGGCGTAGCGGTGGCGATCATCACGTGGGCGTGGCGCAATCGCGCGCCGGTGCTCAACATCGCCGACTGCGTCGCCATCGTCGCCCCGATCGGCTTGTTCTTCGGCCGCATCGCTAACTTCATCAACGCGGAGCTGGTGGGCCGTCCAACTTCTGTCCCGTGGGGCGTCGTCTTCCCCGGCGAAATGATCGCTCGCCATCCGTCGCAACTCTACGAAGCACTGCTCGAAGGCCCGCTGCTCTTACTGGCGGCGTGGGCCGTCGCCAGCCGCAGGCGTCGCAACGAAGGTCGAACGGCGACGGCGTTTCTCGTCCTTTACGGCGTAGCACGATTCTTCGTCGAGTTCACCCGGCAGCCTGATGATCAGTTGGGGTTCATCGCGTTCGGGTGGCTGACGATGGGTCAGCTGCTAAGCACCGCGGTTTCGTTGGCGGGCATCGGGCTGTGGATCGGCGTTGCAGTCCGGCGTTCGCGGCGCATCACTTCGTCTTCCGTGCCCGCGCCGGCCGCCCACGCGTGAACGTCGTACCGAAACGAGCGGCGACGCTTCGGCACGACCTGCCGGGTGGCGCAGCGCGCGAGGGCACAGCGAGTGGCACGGCAGCACGTACCACTGGCAGGGTTCAAAGTCGCCAGTGCGGCGGTACATCCTCGAATGCGTGACTCGGAACCGCACCTTGACGGGCACAAGTCTCGTTCTCGAAAAGAAAAAGCCGTTCGGCTTTTTGGGCCGAACGGCCTTTGTGACGGAAAGCTGGGGATCCTGGATTCGAACCAGGACAAGCAGATCCAGAGTCTGCTGTGCTACCGTTACACCAATCCCCAGTTGCTCTGGGCCCCCGGCACACTCTGGACGTCCGGGAGAGCGTCCGGAACTTTAGCCGCGCCGGCCGACCGCGTCAATCGGCCGCACCTACGCGTACGACCCGCCCGACGTCACGCCGCGGGCGGCACGCCACGCCTCGCGCTCCGTGGCGACGCGGGCCTCGTACCCGCTCGCGCGGTACGCGGCCATCGGGTCGGCGTCGACGCCCTTGCGCTTGCGCCACTCGGCGAGGAGCGGCCGCACGTCGGTGAAGAACGCGTCCTTCAGGCACGACTCGGCCGCGACGATGTCCATCGCCGCCTGCGCGTCCGCCAGCTTCCGGCGGTCGACGAGGCAGGCCTTGGCGTACAGTTCCTGCGCGCCCATCACCGTCTGAATCATCGCCTCGATCTTCGGCTTGAGGTTGTGGCTCTGGTCGATCATGTACGCGATTTTTGACACGTCCTTCCCGTGCACCTCGGCGGCGGTGCGGATCTCGTGGAAGATGCGGAAGACGGCGTACGGGTCGATGCTGCCGAGCGTCAGGTCGTCGTCGGCGTACTTGCGGTCGTTGAAGTGGAACCCGCCGAGCATCTGCTCGTCGATCAGCCACGCGACGATCTGCTCGATGTTCGCGCCGGGCAGGTGGTGGCCGGTGTCCACCAGCACCTTGCACTTCGGGCCCGCCTCCTTGCAGAAAACGTAGCTCATGCCCCAGTCGGCGACGTCGGTCGCGTAGAACGCCGGTTCGAACGGCTTGTATTCGATCAGCAGCGTCGCGTCGGCCGGGCTGGCGTCGTGCCACTGGCGCAGGGCGGCGCTCATGCGGCGCTTGCGCGCGATCAGGTCGTCCTGGCCGGGGTAGTTGATCCCGTCGGCGAACCAGAAGCTGTACAGCCTGGACGCGACCGCCTTGCCGATGCTGATGCAGTCCTGCACGTGGCGGTGCGCGTGCTGGCGGGCGCTCTCGTTCGGGCTGGCGGCGGAGCCGAACTTGTAGACCTGGTCCTGGAACAGGTTCGGGTTGATCGACCCGATGCTGACGCCGTACTTCTTCGCGATCGCCGCCGTCTCGGTCGCGTTCACGCCGACCGTGAAGTCCCACAGGACGTGGACGGCGACCGTCGGGCAGCACGCGGTGTACTTGTTGACGACGCCGGCGTCCGCCAGCTTCTGGTCGATCGTGCTCGCCGCCGCCGCCTGCACGAACTTCCCGAACCGCGTCCCCGTGTCGGCGAAGCCCCAACTCGGCAACTCGATCTTGAATTCGTCCAGGTGCTTGAAGACTTGCTCGCGGTCGGTGGCCATTCGTGTTCCTCCGAGGAAGGCGAGCGGACACGGTGACACCGCGGGCACAGTGAAGGCAACGGGGGAAGCCCTATCTCCTCCCCGCCGTGCCCGCGGTCTCTCGGCGCGCTCGATGCCCATCACCCTACCGCCTGAGCACACCGGCTGCAACTTTTATGATTGACTTCGATCATATAAGTGATACTTTTTGCGCGTGCCCCGCGTCGCGCAGAGCGTGATTTCCGGCCGCCGCGAGGCGATGACGCGGCTGTTGCGCGACCGCGCGTACCTGCCGATCGGCGAGCTGTGCAAGCGTTTCCGGATCTCGGAGGCGACCGCCCGGCGGGACCTGGCGGCGCTGCAGCGGGACAAGTCGGTCGTCCGCACGTTCGGCGGCGCGATGGCGGACTACGACCGGCGGTTCGCGCCGTTCGCCGACCGGCTGAAGCTCAACGCCGCCGCCAAGGCCAGGATCGCGGACCAGGCGCTGTTGCTCGTCCGCCGCGGGATGACGGTCTTCATCGACGCCGGCACGACGCCGTTCGCGGTCGCCGACCTGCTGCGGCGCGACGCGCCGCCGGACGTGCGGGTCGTGACGAACAGCCTCGCGGTCGTCGAGCGGTTGACGGGCGCGACGGGCGTGGAGCCCGACCTGCTCGGCGGGCGGTTGCTGCCGAACCAGGCGGTGTTCCTCGGCGCCGAGACGTGCCGGGCGGCGGCGTTTTACGCGTTCGACGTCGCCTTGCTCGGCGGCGAGGCGTTCGACGCCGCGGGCGTGTGGAACAGCAGCGCGGAGGTCGTCGACCTGCAGCGTGCCGTGATCGACCGGAGCCGCCGGCACGCCCTGCTGCTCGACGCGACCAAGGCCGGCCGGACCGCCCCCGCGAAGCTGATGACGTGGGACGAGGTCGACCTGCTCGTGACCGACGCGGCGCCCGATTCCGTCGACGTGCCCGACGAGAAGCTCCTGATCGCAGGGCTGGCCGCTTCGGCGGCCGGCTCCCCGGCCGGAGACCCGACCATGCCCGACGCCACGCTCAACGACCTGCTCCACCTCTCGCACGAGTTGGGGCTCGAATCCCGCGGGCTCGCGATCCTCGGGGAAGGCAACACGTCCGCGCGCGCCTCGCCGGACACGTTTCTCGTCAAGGCGTCCGGCAGCTCGCTCGGGACGCTCAGGCCTGCCGACGTCGTCGAGTGCCGCCTCGCGCCGCTGCTGTCGCTGCTCGACCGCACGG
>CADDYU010000137.1 GCA_902810705.1 Methylococcaceae bacterium | reverse complement strand
CTTTCATCCAGCTGAGGCCGTCATCCAGAAATACGCTCGCTCGCCCCTGGCTCGCGGAACTCGGCAGCGAGCGTCTCGTTTTCCGATCGGGCGAACCGACTTATGGGCGTGAGTGCGACTGGACGACGCATTGCCCGCCGGCTGACCCGGGCGATCAACCGAAGAAAGTTTCCTCCTAGAATGAGTCGCTCTGCGCCGTGCGGCAGTTTCAGCGCGCTGATCTTGGCGAGCTCCACACCGGGATGCAACCAGGGACCATCGGAGCCGAACAGGATTTTGTGCGCTCCCGCGCGCTCGACGGCCTGCTCCAGGAGATCAAAACGGCGCACCCCTGACGTATCCGCGTAGATATTTGGATGGCGCTCGAGATGGTCGATCAGCGCCAGTTGCGCCAGCCAGTCATCCGCAAAGCTCCCTAGGTGCGGGCTGATAAATGCGACCGCCGGATATTCCTGGGCGAGTAGCTCGCACACCGAAACTTCGCCCATCACGTCGTACAGCACGGGTAGGTTAAAAGCGCGGGCCACCTCGCAAATCTCGCAGGTGATGCGCGCCTCGTGCCGGTGGACCTTTATCCCGACGAACCCAAATTCCTCGACCGCCTGTCGCACCAACTTGCCGACTCTGCCGCGGTCGCGTGCGGGGTCGATGAAAGCGAAGCCATAGAACCTTTCGGGTCGACTCGCCACGATGCGCGCCACTTCGCGGTTGGCCACCGCATAGTTCGAATGAAACGCAGCGAACAGCGCTGTCCGATTGATACCCGCCCACGCCGCTTGGCGGAGATATTTTTCGAGTGGCGCCGCGGTGTCCCAAGGGCCGGTCAGCCCGTCCCCCTTACCGGCATGGCAGTGGCAGTCGATGATCATGCACGCCCTTCCGCTTCTTACCGGTCAGTCGTCAAGGAGAGTTTCGGTCACTCGCAGTTCATCGGTCAGAACGGTCGCTCTGGCTCCTGCCGACGACAATCCGATACCGGCCCGTAAGCTTGTTGGCTCTGCGGCCGTGGAATCCCAGTTGAGCCGGGCTTGTTCCACCATCTCGCCATCCTCGTCCAAGTAAAGAACCGCGGTCGTCTCCCGGGTGCCGACCCGCAGCAGATGCAGTCGCCACTTGCGCCAGACGCCCGGAACAATGACGGCGGCACTGTTCTTGCCCTTCGGAGGGCGGCCATCCGGCTCCTTCGCCACAATCCCGGCGAACAGCAAACCTTCATGCTTGCGAATGCGTGCCGCAACGCTCAAGTTTTCACCGCTGAGGAAGTAAAAAGGGAAAACCGATTGCGGCGGCTCCGGCGCCAGTTCCAGAACAGCCGGTTTGAACCAGGCTTCGGCGATCCACTCAAAGCGGCCGGCGGGCAGTGTGAACTCGATCCCTGCGCGTTGTGTGTTGGTCTCCGTTGCAGAGTCATCGACGCAGAGCATTCCTCGCGATCCGGAGTGCGCGGCGGAGGCATCGTTCGTCACCGTCGTTCCGCTGCCCGTCGTGCTCGTGCGCAGGATCCAGCCAGCGGGCGGCATTGCGCCATCCTCGAAATCAATGAACTCGTCGACCGCAACCTGATCGGGCACGGCAATCTCCGCACTGGTCGCGATGTTATTGCCCACATCGATTACTCGAGCGATCAGCGTATCGCAATCACTCGGTAAATTATGGACAAGAATGCCGTACTTGAGATCGTTTCGAAGTCGCTTCGGATCATTCATCGGCGATTTTTGGTAGCCCTCAACGCCAATGTCTTTCTTGAAGATTTTCTCGTCGCTATTGCCTTCATTGACCGTTTTCTTGTTGTCAAAGTCGACGAAACGGCGTTCGAGCAGCGTAGCGCCACTCTTGAGATCCACCTCCACACGCTTCAGATCGCCTTCAAGCCTGCTGCTTGCGCCGAACAGTAGCCGCGCGGCCATGGGCGATCCAAGCCGGTTGAAGCGGTCGGGAACAGGAGGGGAGAAGTTCGGCGTATTGGTATACGGCAGATAGCCGAGCGGATGGACGCTGTCTATCTCCCTAAGCGTCCCCTTGCGGAACTCAAAGTGCAAATGCGGGTTATTTTTGGCCGCATCGTCGTCGCCGACGGTTCCAATAATTTGACCCTGCGCGACGCTGGCATCGGGGGTGACGGCCAGATCGATGCTAGCAAGGTGCAGATAGACGAGATACATCAATCCGTCGTTCGGGTCGTCGACCTTAAGGACCACATGGCGGGAACTGAACCTGTTGTCACGTGGGCCAGCGAGGTGTACGGTCCCCGCGCGCATGGCATGGATTGGAGTCCTAATCGGGGCCGGCAGGTCAATGCCGTCGTGGAAGTCCCACCTGTTTTTGTTGATTCGTGGTCCGAAGGAGGTATTCATCTCGTCGGGTGCCGTGCTGTTGCTGAGCGGCCAAATATAATCTGTAGCCATTTTTTACTCTCATCTCATGCTAAGAAACTGCTCGCTGTAAACATGCTTCGGCGGAACCATTTCAGTCTTCCAACGTGTGCTGCCTTCGGTATTCCGCCCACGAGACGAGCATGCTCAAGCTCTATCACCAAACCCTCGCATTGCCTAAGCGGGTGCAATCGTGGTTACCGTTCCCTTCGAACCCCGATACTTGAGCGCCCCGTCCTCGACATACAAAATCCCGCCACCCGCCGGATTCACCGACGGGGCGACCAAAGCATTGGCAATCGCGATGACGCCCTGTCCTGCTCCAAATTGGCTGGTGGCCCCCAAACCGATATTGCCACCCGCTGCCCGCCGCTGAAATACGACGATAGTCTCGAAGCCCGTATCACTCGCGTTGCGGCCGTTGATCTGAAGCTTGTCCGACTGAACGGCGATTTCATATTTCCCCGCAGGAGCTATTTGGTCAGTCTCGACAAATTCGATGTCAGGATTTCGGTCATCGATCCGGATCGATGCCGCGCCTCCACGTTGACCTGCTTGTTTGATACGCAACGCCGGCTGGTTGTATTCTGCGTTGGTGGTGCTCACCTCTAGAACAGCAGAGGCAGAGTCAAGTTTGCCTTCATTTGAGACGATAGAAACAGTGGCCATGGGATTTCTCCTGTAAGTTGGTGTGCTGGGTAACTTCGCTGCAGCCCTAGTTTTTACGCCGGAGCCAGTGGCAACGCGCGGAATTGAGTATCTCAATCGTGAGAATAACCCGCCGACTTCCCTTCTAACCGGCTTATTCGCACACCCTCCATTTTCTATATCGGGCGCGGCACGACCATTTGTCTCGAACACAGACTTTACGATACAATCGATGCCTCCAAATTTTCCACGATCCAGGACGTGTTCTGTCACATACCGGCCGTAGTAGATAAACGGCTCATGTATTACGGTGACAAGCAAGGAGCTAGTTTTCCCTGCCTTCATGTCATCCCAGAAAGAGTTTCCTAAACAAACGACATTACTGCTTTTTGGGGCCGTACTTTTGTCTCCCCAACTCGAACAGCCAAAGCCACTCGAATGGTTACCGCAGTCCGGGCAATTAATCGAGTTGATCTTACAGAAGTATTTGCCTCGCGCTCAAAGCTAATCCGCTCTCGTATAAGCGGTGCCTTCTGCTACCAAGGACGCACTGGCCGTTTCGGCCGCTGCACCAAAGGAATTCCGAAGTGCCAGTCTGACAAATGCAGCGCCTGTGCGACCAGAATCGTTGCGTTTCGCGACGTCGCTTTTGAGGTGTTCGGAAACGTGCGGCCTGTCCAGTCCCGGACGAAGATATCCTCGCCCTTCAGGACGCGGTACAGCCAACGCGCGACACCGACCAACACAGCCCCTTTTGTCCCAGCCTTGACCTGCACGGATTTGTTGCCCTTCTTCAGGAACCAGACAAAGTTACCGTTTAGTTCGATTCCCCCATGCCCGGCTGCCATCGCGATCCGCATCAGGGCGAATTGCACCTGCACAGGCAGAGTATCGAAGTCTCCGCCGTTCGTCTTCGCCGCAGCCCGTAGCTTAAGCCGCGCATACGCTAGATACACTGCCGTCGCCCGCGCCGCGTCCTTGCCAGTATCAAAAAAGATGCTTTTTACCTTTCGGCCCTTCTCGTTAATGCTCTCGAAGGTCTTCGTTTTGTCGAAATGCACGTTGGCAAATGCCGGAATGTGCTTTTTCAGTCGCTCCCGCTGCGCGAAGAAGTCATCCGTTCCTGTAAAGAAAGAGAATACAGGACCCGTCTTCAAGTAAGGCGCGGCGCTCCCCACCTCCGCCAGCAGGACGGCAGACAAGAAGCCCGGATTCAGATCCACTTCCGCAGCTACGGATCGCACGATGTCGCGGAAGGTTTTCCCATTGGCTCCCCAAAACTGCGGGTCCCGCTCCGCGACAAACTTGCCGTGCACGGCTAGGTCATTGTCCACGGACATCCTTTCGATCGCCGAACGCACGTCCTTCGTCAGGATCGTGCGCCACTGTACGCTCAGGGTCTTGAAGTTCTTCGCCTTCGGGTCCAGTGGCGCGCGTGGCAGCCGTGGATTCTGCGCGAAAAAAATCAGGTTTGTCAGTTCGACTTCGTCACGCTGGCCTGCTTCGATCGCCAGTTCCAGCGCCTTTCCCCAATTCTTGGCTTTTAGCGCCTGATCGATCTCGCTCGCCGGATCCCACGGGCCAGTTTCGGTATCCACCGCCCTGTCTACAGTGCCCTGAGTAGATTCGGATTTTCCGCCTTTTGCATGTACCAGTGCTCCCCTGGTTTCCGGCCCCGCGATGCCATCAACCGGCAAGCCTTGCTGTTGCTGAAATCGGCGCAGCGCACTGCGCGTCGCCGCGTTCATGACGCCGGTGACCGGAAGCCGCAGGCCCAATATCTGATTCAATGAACTCTGCACCCAACGGCCAAACTCGGTGCCGTGTGCGGGGCAGACACACGGGGCAGCTTCACCTTCAACCCTGTGGTCCACAAACGAGGGCGCAGGCGAATACCCCCAAATGCGAGGCTTGGGCGGCCACTGCCTGTGCGGCATAGGCCGCGGCGGACGTCCCGGTGGTCGGTAACCGGTCGTGCCGCGCGGGGTTTCCTCTTCCCATTCGGGGTCTATTAGCTCCGACTCGAAAGGCTCTAGATCGAATTCGGTCTCTGCTTCCAGCTCTAACTCGGGATCGAATTCGGACGACTCTTCTTGAAAACTGAATGCGGTGCTCATCACTGACCTCCTTCGTGCTTAATCCGAGGCGCAATTCTGAAAGATTTAGGCGATTGCCTGTACTCGGACTTGCAGCCAGGTGTGCTGGGTTGCGGGTTAAAGCATGCATTGCGCTCGCAACAGGTTCTCCTGTGCAGCATGTTAGTGCCGCCAAACTTCTGCTATTGAGTGTTGTTATGACTCATTTTAGATACGGTCCGGCCTTGTAAGGCGTGATGGGTTCACCGGTTTTGGCATCTACGATGAGTTCGAATCGAGAACCCAATTCGTTCGACGAAATCTTTCTTACGCCGGAACCCGATAGAGGATCGTTGGCCCATAATTGCCCTCGCGGAGATCTTTGGACTAACACCCAATGCCATCCACCCTCGAGATCTGCGATGATCGGTGCCCCTTTTTTCAGTGCATCAAATGCTTCGCTTCGCGATGCGTTGCGGACAATTGTGTTCTTTATGCCGTATCTCGACGCCAGATCCTGGTTGAATTGCTTCACGCTTCCGGGATCATGCGAATGACTGACGATGCGGCTGATGATCAGCTTGGCCTCGGCATCCGTGTCCCCAGAAGCCTTGGCTGCCTCGATCTTCTTCTTCAGATCCGTGAGGACTGCGCGATTACTCGGTCGATCCAGGCCAAAAACGGTTCTGAAGGCCATCGCTCTTGATGCGCTCAGGCAGAAACTTCCATCGGCCTCGAGTTGCTGAAAAACCTGACGTTTTGTGCTCGGCCTCCACGGATTGTCTTTCCCTGACGTCCCGGTGTTGGGATCGACCTTGGTCACCGGATAGTTTCTGTAGCTCAGAGGAACTCCGGCCTGAGATTCGTACACAGCCTTCAGCCTCGCTAGAAAATCGCGTTCGCGCGACCATTCCCAGTATTTCGCGACCTCCTGGCGTGCCGCCGTTCCGTCGTAAGTCTTACCAGCACCGGCAGCGTACTTCCTTTGAAGGTCATAGTGAACCTGCATCTGTCTCTTGGCCGCTCTGATCGCTTGATCAATCTCACTTTGACCCCCTTCAGCATCTTCGAACTCACCATGGAACGTCTCCCATTCGAAATCGAATTCTGTAGCGGGTGCTGGAGTGGCCGGTTCAGCCTGCCCGGTCATGGCAGACTCGGGCGGTGTAGCGTCCGGCTCAGGTGGCTCTGTCATGCCAGGCTCGGCTGGTGCTGAAGCGCCGGCTTGGGGTGATTTCCCGCCTCTTGCCGCAATTAATGCTCGTTCGGTATCCGGCCCGACGATGCCATCCACCGGGCGTCCTTCACGCTGCTGGAAGTTGCGGATGGCGCTTCGCGTTGCCGCATTCATGATTCCATCCACTTGCAGCCGTATTCCCAGCACGCTATTCAAGGCGCTCTGTACCCAGCGGATGTATTCCGTGCCGTGCTCCGGGCAGGTCTTCTCCGGGCAAATGCAGGTTGCGGGTTCATGAATCAAACGCGAACTCGGATGCCTTCCGATCACCCTCGAAGGCCTCGGACGATATACTGGCGGACGGCGAGCAGCCGGTCGCGGACGTGGCGGTAGTAAGCGAGGCGGCAGCGGTCTTGTCCGCGGTGGGCGCAAGGGCACGCGCGAGCGCGGGCCGATTTCCTCTTCCGCTTCAAGCTCCTGGAAGCTCACGTCAAGCTCGTCCGATTCGAGATCGAGCTCCGAGTCGTTTCCCGGAATTTCGTTGTCCTCTTGGTCCTCAAGCTCTGACTTGTGCTCGAGAAAGCTTTCCTCAAACGCGCTCATGGCCTGCCCTCCTACTCGTAGTCGTCTCTCCGCGCGGGGGCCAACAGCCGCCTGTGCGGATTCAGCTTTTTCCCTGCCGTGCTGGCGAGGGCTCGTGTGCCCATGGTCGCGCCAGGCAGCGCATGCCCCGGCTGTTGAGCGGCGAGGCGATTGCGCAAGTGCACGGAAGGTTGCAGATAGCGCGCCTCGGCGCGGCTCGCGTCCATCACCTCGGCTGAGAGATCGACGCCGGTGGTCGTCTGATAGGCATGAATGTACCGCTGGATCTGCGGTCGCCAGGCGCGGGCCCAGTTCCTGGCCTGCTCCTGGTCATCGACGTCGATCCAATCGCCGTAACGAATCGAGAGCACGATCTGCTCGCCAAACCGCGCGAGTTCATGGAAATGCGTGACCGTGGTGTCGGTCCAGCCTTGGAGCCGTTTCATATCATCCACCGCCCCCATCCAGGGTTCCCGATACGGCACCATGTGGCGTCCTCTGAGGAATGCTTTGATCTCCGGGCGCGCGAGCATCCACTGCATCATCAGCATCTCGGCGCGCGCGGTCCACGGCAGATCGCCGAACCGATTGTGCGCGCCCTCGGCGAGAATGATGTGCACTTCGCGCAAGGCGTTGAGCAGCGCGAAGGCATCGGCGCGAATGGTGGCATCATCGTCCTCGCGATAGAACATCGCCGTCCGATACAGCAGGTTATGGAACCCGCTGATGAACTTGGACCGACTTTCGGCCGATTCGAGTTGGGGAATGGCTTTGCCATAAAGGCTCAGGCCATAATGGTGGTCGTACTCGTAGGCCCGCCGTTGTACGCTGAGGCGGCTGTAGTCATCCTGGATAAATCCCCACAGGATGTTGTTCAGCGGGAACAGCGGATCGAGCTCAAGGTTGGTCAGCGGATCGCGGGCGCCGCGCCGGCGGTTTTGGAAGCACAGCGCGATGGCATTGATGGTTTGCACGAGCATCCCTTCCTCGCGCCAATACGACCAAATCAGCTCGAGCATGCTCGGGCAGCTAAAGCGATGCTGCATGATCGCTTCGCAGTAAGGCAGCTTTTCGGTCACCTTTCCGTTGGCTGCACTCCCCAGGCCGACGAGGGCATTCACGATACGACCCAAGTAGGGAAGGCCCCGCACCGCGATGCCGCCAACACTGGTTTCGAGGTATTCTTCCAGCTCCTCCAATGTGACGGTTCGCCCGGCTCTATTCTCTTCGCCAGGGATGTCATCGCTGCAGCGGTGTATGACAAGTTCTCCGGTAGCGGGATTTCGTTCCTTGATGACAACGCCGGTCTCGAACAGCAGGAAGGCTTGCGTTGCGACCTTGAGCAACTGATACGCGTCGATTCCGTAAATGCTGGGCTGCCTGGACAGCGCGGCTTTTCTTTCTCCAATGGACGGAGCCCCGAAATCATTGGTACTACCGTTGTTGGTTTGGTTCGAGTTTAACGAGAAGTCATCGCAAGGCGAACCGGCGCAAGCGGGCGTTCCAATATCCCCACCGGCGCAGAGCAAGCGGTTGATAAACTCGAAGTACCGATCAAAGGCGATCGCATCGGTCCGGTTGCGGATCGCGGCCCAAAGCGCTTGATCCGCCGTCGGGCTGGTCGCAGACCGCTCTAACCGGACGGTCTTGGTACCGGCTGCGGCCTGCCGCAACAGATCGGCGCCGTCCCCGGTAATCCGTACCGATTGAGCGAGGTTATAGTTGCCAGATTGATCCTTGAGGCAAATATCGGTGTCGATCCCGGGTTCACCAGGACAGCATTGAGCGCCAACACCTTTTTCAATTTCATGGTCAGACATAGCGTCCTCCTTCAAACAAATAAAAGTTACGCTGAAGCCGCGGTCGCGTTGGCTTGCGGTCTCATCCGACAAACTGCCGCGGTATCCAGTGTCTTTTGAAGCGCCCAGTGCGTGAGCAGCTTCGCCAACAAATCGCTCTCCCCCTCGGGACTGATCTTGTTCTCGGCGCGCGCCTGCCCGAGCACGGCAAAGACGAGCGATGGAGGCGCTGCGTACATCCGCGCCGGCGCGATTCGCCAGTTCTCGTAATAGGCGGTCAAGCGTGCCGGCTGACGGGCTTGGAGCTCCATGGCTTCGCCGAGCGAGCTGCCACGGAGCGCCTCTGGCCGGTGGGAGATCAGCACGTTCACAAAATCCGGCAATCCCGCTTCGAGCCTGGCGAGCAAAGACCGGCGCGTTTCATCGAGGCCCGCTCGGGGATAGAAGGACTCCCATAGGCGCGCAAGCCGGTCCCATCGGCTGTGTGGATAGAGCGCCTGACCGAGGGCGCAGGAGAGCTTCACACGGATCCACGGGATCGGATGTGGATCGTCCAGGCGCGCCCGAAACACGAACGCGCGCGGCAGACTGACCACAGCCATGAGGCCGAGCGTCGATGCCACGCCGACTCTCGCCACAGACCAGAAATCCGCGAGGATTTCGGAGATCCAGCGTTCCCAGTAACGCCACACATCGCCCTCATCGCCGTCCCGTTGCAGTTGCTTCAAGAGCGGCCGCAGCGAATTGACCAGGTCAAGCAGCGCCGCGCCCTGGTGCCCTACCTCGTGCACCAGCGAGGAAGCGATACCGCTGCCGATCATGCGCTCCCGCGGGACGCGGATGATGGCCACGGGATTCTCGCCGCCTCCCGGTAAACGCGTGCGCGCGGCGAATCGCGGCGCCGACGCCGCGATCCAGGTAGCAGATCACCGGCGGGGCTTGATAGTAGGCAGGCAGCGCTAGCGCATCGGCGGCGACGGCGTCAAGGCCGGAAAGCCACACGCCGGTATCGTGCTCGCTACGCTGCGTGACCACATCGACAAAAAGGTCAAACTGCGAGAGCACGGCATTGAACCGCAGGCGCAGCAGCGTGAAGCGGCGTTGTGCCTCGGCAGCAGTGACATCGGCGTTGCGAAGCCAGTCGAGATATCGCTGTACGCGCGCGCTTAGCTCGCGCCGCCCTTGGGCCAGATATGTCTCGATGGAGCTTAAGGCCAGAGGAGATATCCCGGCCGCCGGTACCACCGCTTCGTGGAGCGCGAGCGGCTTGACCCGCGCAAGTCGCGTAAGCAGCGCGCGCGCCTCCTGCGCGAGCAGCCGCGATGCGAAAGGACTATCCACGCTATTCACCCTGCGAGCTCAGGCGCCGTATACGATGAGCTTGCGGCCGCGACGAACCCAGCGTCCGCTCCGGCCGCTTCCGCCCGTCATCATGGAGCCGTACGCAGGCGGCGTCGCAGCCGGCTTCAGCAGGCCGGGAGCATGCTGCTTGGCGGCTTCTACAGCCGCGGCCTTGGCATTCGCTTGGGGGGCTGCCACTCGAGGGTGTGAGCGCTGCGTTTTTCGCCGCCTCGGCACCGAACCGCACCATGCCTTTTGCCATCTCGAACTCTTGCTCTTCCGGGCTCAAGCCTTCCAGCTCCAGGCCGAAAACCCGGCCCGCCTGGGACGCCAGTTGACCGCCAAGCACAGTTCCAGCCGGTCCTCCGATAACCGTGCCGAGAGCGCTGCCCACGGTCGGCAAGTACTTTTTGGCTGCGCCTTTTAATATTCCTTTCAGCGCCTGGCCGGTAGGGGTTTTTACAAACTTTCCGATGGCTTTCCCCGCTTTCTTGATCAAACTACCCCAGAACTGATCGAGCTCGGCTTCGTCGGTAATCCCGAGTAGCTCCGCGGCCAGTTCCATCTCCTCGGCCTCGTCAAAGACGGCTTCGGTGTCCGATTCCTCGAATTCGCCGTACTCGTCAGCGGATTCAAACTCCGGTTCATATTCGGTCTCTGGATCGATTTCCATCAGCGTGCGATCGATGTCATGCATGACAACCTCCTTTGGGTTGTGAAAATTGATTGGCTGTGTGACTTCACCACAGCATGACAGTCTCAAATAGGATGCCAAGCATAAGTTACTGATTTTATGAGAGATGAACCTGGAAGGCGGCGAAGTTGCGTTCGCTGGAGAAGGTCAGAGGCCAGTATCGGGCGAAGCCAGCTTCGACCGCCCGTTTAACCGGCGATCGTAGGGCTAACTATTATTCCGGCCCGAAAATACTCTCTTGGTATTTCGGACCATCGCCAAGGTCGGGACGGTCTCGACTACAGGAAGGGGTTAACCGAGGGGTTGAACCATGGAGCGCGTGATGGAGGAGGAGGATGGCTCTATGCCGGACGGGATATTCATCCCGTCCGTAACGCTTTTCTTGGGTACCTAAACGGACGCGCTTTCGATCATCCCGCGACATTACAAACGTTTGGAACGGGGTGCATACCCCGTCCCGCTTCGATGTTGAATTCGACAAATTTCTGATCCAAGGCTTGGATAGGATTCATGGGTTTGCTCTTCGCGTATCTCATGCAGCTTGACATCCCAATCGCCAGACGCATTTAAGTGGCACGCTTTAGCTACTCGTGTCATGATATTCAACATGATGCCAAAATCAATCACACAAACCGAAGTCCAATTAGGCCCACAAGGTCGATTGGTGATACCTGCCCGGCTCCGGCGCTCGCTCGGCTTTGAGTCCGGGGATAGCCTGATTGCGCGTATAGAAGAGGGCCGCTTGATCCTGGAAAAAGCTGAAACCATCAAGCGGCGCCTTAAGAGCCGTTTTGCCCATCTGCCGCCAACTACCAGCCTGGCTGAGGAATTGATCGCAGAACGGCGGGAAGAGGCGAAACGGGAAGCCAATGAATGACAACGGTTCTGGACGCTTCGGCTTTGCTTAGCTTTCTGCAAGATGAGCCAGGGAGCGATCAGGTGGAGGCGGTTCTGCCGGAAGCCGTCATTTCCAGCGTTAATTGGTCAGAGGTTGTGCAGAAGTCGATCGCGGCGGATGCCAATATAGATGGAATGAGGGAAGATATTGAAGCCTTAGGCTTGGCAATTTTGCCGTTTACCGCCGAAGAAGCTGAAATCGCCGGACGGCTCTGGCCACAAACCCGTCAGTTTGGATTGTCGTTGGGCGATCGAGCCTGCCTGAGCGTAGGTGCCAGACTGAAAGCGACTGTACTGACTGCCGATCAAATCTGGACTGCCCTGGATTTCCCTATTACGGTGCATAGTATTCGCTAACCTTTATGAATGGTCATGTTAGTAGTCCCAATGCCGGATGGGATATTCATCCCGTCCGTAACGTTTTTCTTGGGTGCCTCAACGGATACGCTTTCGATCATCCCGCGACATTACAAACGTTTGGAACGGGGTGCATACCCAATGCCGTTAAGTTAAACATGAGTTGTCGTGGCATGGTATAATGAATGTACTAAGTTATTTATTTTTATGGAAAAATCTATGAAACAGACTTAGCA
>CADDYU010000136.1 GCA_902810705.1 Methylococcaceae bacterium | reverse complement strand
CGACGCTCTGGAGGATCACTTGGAAGACAGCTTGAGAACGCTGGAAAACGACCACGGCCGAGTCCATTCGATCGTCGCTTGGCCATGGATCATAGATTCACTTCAGAATTAGAAATGGAATTACGCCCTCGCGGCCGGAGCGATCACTACCCAGAAGGCTTCAGGACGGTTTCGGCGCAATATGCCCGATCCCATTCCGGTCGCGATCCTGGCGAGGCTCGCCGTGGATCGAGCTTACCAAGGTCAAGGGATTGGCCGCGCCCTTTTCCGTGACGGCGCCCGACGCGTGATGCAGGCGGCGGATACGATCGGGATTCGCGGTATCGTCGTCCATGCCATTTCCGAAGAAGCCCAGGTGTTTTATCAAGCGCTGGGCTTTGATCCCTCCCCGGTCGATCCCATGACGCTCCTGGTGACGTTAAACGATCTTCGCGCCGCACTGGCCGAGTGAAACGACATGCCATGTTAAGGAGAGCAGAATGCCGTTTCTTCAGAAAGCCGCTAACCTGATCGACTTCTTGCCCCGGGTTGCAGCGACGTAGTAGACGTTGATCTCTTCCTTGAGCTTCACCGGATTCACACCGTCCTTGTCCGAGTTCAGGATCTTGGCCAGATCGCTTCGAGTAACGAAGTCGTCCCCCACCATTTCGACGAAGTCGTATTCCTGGCCTTTGGCTTTGTGGGTGGTCGTGAAGATCAGCTCCGCCCGTTTCTTGTCCGCCAGGCGCGCCTTGATCAGCCGGTCGAAGTCGTACAGCTTGGCGCCGTAACGGGAAACCAGGTCGATCATGACCTTCAGGCCCTGATTTTGAGTATCCTCGGCAAAGCGTTTTACTTCGTCGAATGCGTGGAATTTCTTGATCAGCGGGTCCTTGATCTTGTCCCGCTTGCCCTCCCTGAGGTACAGGAGACTTGCGACCCGGATATTCATGAACGCATAGCCGGAATATCCGCCCTCGAAATGCATGGATTTGGCGCCATCGTACAGCCGTTCGAGTACGGCGTCGAACAATGACACGTTGCTGCGGGCGATCACGGCGAGCGGATATCGGTCCTGATAGGCGCGCTTGCCGAACCGGGTGTCCAGGTCGATTCCCTTCATCCTGAATTCGGGCTTCTCACCCAAAAGCTCATAGGCCTCGTTGACACGCTGGCTGATGTGCCGGGCGAGGCCGTTTCCGAAACGAAAGGTCTGGCTGAGCCGGAGGCTTTTTCCTTCAACCCTGTCCAGGGAATTGACGGCGTGACGGAACGCGTAGATCTGCTGATAGGAATCGCCGACGAATATCCGCCTGGCGTGCTCCTGCCGTCTGACGATCGACAGCATGACGCCGGATGTGTCCTGCGCCTCGTCCACCAGGATAACGTCATAGGGCAAGCGGACCTTGGCGAACTGGAATAGCTTGAGATAGAAGTCGTGCACTGCGGGCGCTTGGCGGTTTTTCATGTCGGAGAGAATCTCCCGGACGAGACCGACCGTTTCATCCCCGCGCCTTGCCAGCAACGATCGAATTCGATCGCCCGGCGCGGTGGCGGCCTCGTAACAGGCTAATAGGTCGGTGTCCAACCGGGTGACCTCGGAGTTGAGGTAGTAGTTGAGGAGATCCTTCAGCAGCCACGCGTAAACCATCGCCTGATCCGTACCTTGATCCTGGGCGGGGACATAATGGTCCAGGATACGCCATTCGTTGAGCTCGTTTTCCAACTCAAAGCGGCGCCCGTCGGCATGGCGATAGGCCAACCCGTGGATCGTGGTGGCCGTAAGGTTGCCAAGGGACTTTGCGTGGGCTTCTCTCCGCACTTCGTCCGCCACGGCCCGGTTGTACACGAGATAGAGTATCCGCGACTCGGGATGGTGTCCCGCGAACTCCAGCAGCGTCGTGGTCTTGCCACTGCCGGCTACGGCATTGACTTTGAGAACCGGATCGTCCGATTCCACCACGGCGCGTTGTTCTTCGGTCATTGACCGGACGAGCAAATTCCTGGGCACTGATTCCCCTTCAAGGCGAGACTTTTTTCAACAAGCGCAAGTCGGTCATCAGTTCCTGTAGTTCCCCGATCCCGATCCGGGCGAAGTCGGGGTGCTTCGGGTTCAGCAGGTAGTTGGTTTCGGCCAGGATCACGGCGCTCGGGACGGCCAGCACGGCACTGGCGCCACCCCGTACCCAATCCGCGCCGCGTTTCTGCAGTTCTCCTCTCGCCTCCGGGCGCCGCCAGTCCGGCGGAAGCTGATCGACCGTGATCCGATCGAGGGCCAGGTCATCCGGGATGTGCGCAGGAATCAGCACGTAACGGGCGCGGAGAGGCTCGTCCTGCACCAGCATTTCCAGCACGGCGAGCGCTTGGCTTTCCGCCGTGTACACCAGCGACACCCCCTTCGAATTCCAGCGGCCGCCATACCGGCGTGCGCCTTCGCCGGTAAAGGCTGTATCGACAAAGCGGGCGGTGACGATCCGCCACCCGGTCGGCATCAGGCGAACACGCCCTGCTCAATCCGGCCCAAGGTATCCATAACCCACTCGGCACCGATTTCGGTATCCACCAGGCTCAGCGGTGTCTGGCCCGAGAGTGAGGCGTTCGTCGCTTTCAGCCAATCCACCGCGATATCCAAGCTCTCGAAGACTTCCTCGGCGCGTTGCACCACGTGGGCCAGGCGCACGAGTTTCGCCGATTCCTCGCTGGACAGCGCCCCTTCCCGCTTGCGCCGGGCCAGCGTGCGCTTGGGAATCCCCAGAGCATCAGACAATTCCGCTTGGGATATCCTTAGGGCTCTCCCCAAGGATTCGACCGCCGCCGCCGAAATGCCCCGGCGGATGACAGACACCCAGTCCAGCGGCGAGCGCGGCGAACGCTGCAGCACGGAAGTCCCCCCGAGCAACGCCTCGGCGCTCAAGAAATCGGGTGAGGTCGATGTTGCTCCCATAGATCACCTAGTAAGTGCCATTTGGCATTTATTATACCGCCCTTTGGCTGTCGCCCCTAATGCAATAGGACCACTGGGACAGCGACATCCGTTCCCCGGAGGAAGGATAGCGAAGGCCAACCTGCGGATCCGTCTAATACCCAGGCTGTTCCGCTGATTTCAAGGAAATCGGCATGCGGCGATCTCATCCCATCCTCCTGCGCCCAGGGTCCCGCGTACGCCTTCGTTCAAATGGACGGCGGGCTGCTATGGGTTCCCCGGCTTATGATCGCTTCCGCCGTTACCATCTGGCCGCTGGTTTCCGATTCGTAGGCGATGAGCGAGTCCCGGATCCGGACAAGCAGTGCCTGACGCTTGCGGATGTCCGTGAAGACTTCCTCCGTTTCCCGAACCAGTTCGGCGACCCATTCAGGCTCGTTTTTCAGTGCCTGGTCCAAGGCATAGCAATGGCTCCGCCGCCCCTTGCTGAATTGCTTCTTGGCGACGGAGCGTCCGCTGCCGCCCAGTCGACCCATCTCGTACCACTCGATGCTGAAACCGCCGGTGTCCCGCGCTCGCAGCCTCACGCCAATGTTTCCCTGGGCATACCGTTTTTGGTGGGTCCGGCCTTCCTTCAGTCGGCGCCAGTAGTCATCCACGAGCAACCGGGCTTCGTCCTGCAACTCGCGCAGGGACGTGGCCAGCCAGGCGCATACGGAGGACGGAATCAGTTGAATCTCTGTTTTTTGCTCTTCTCTATTCATCTGTGCGGGCATCGTCGTTTCCCAAATACTTATCTGTTGGGATTTGATGGCTTCGCCCCAATGGAGGGGATTGTGAAAAAACTCGCGGGACGATCTCCCAATCCGAATCGGTTGTCCTTGAGAAATCCTTAACCGTAATCCCAACACAGTGTTGGGATTTTATGGCTAGAAAACTTCGGCCTCCTATCCTCCGCTTACCCCATATGACAACCCGATTGTTGGTGGTTCTATTGACTATCGCGCGGCACATGCCGCTTTAACGTCTCGCCACGCAAATCCCAATATTCATTTGGGATTCGTGGCTTGCTTTTCTGTATTGTTCATTCCGCGCTGTCTGTGACGTGCGGTTCGTGCACCTCGAACCGTGAACGACCTGAACCTATCACCAACGCCACACGGCATGTGCTCGAAAAGTTGCTCATTTAGGCCATCTTTTTCGACACATCCCCCACCGAAATCCGGGTAGATTGCCCGCCAGTCCTGCCGAGGTCTTGGTGAATACCCGGCAGACCAAGGCCTGCACGCACAAATGCAAATCGTCCCCGAGTAGCCCTATGGCGAACCCGGTTCCATGACTTGGACCGAATTCTCGGGGATTGCCGTATCTGTGCAACCCCCGTGCATTTGCCGCGTAGCCATCGATATGTTTATTCCGGCGATAGGCTCCGGGAGTGGATGAAACCATGTTTGTACTTGGGTTGGATATTGGCTATTCGAATCTGAAGTTGGCCATGGGGGAAACCGGAAACGGTCCTGCCGTATCCCTCTATCCGGCCGGCGCGGCGCCGATCGACCGGCTGCCGGAGTCGATTGGCAAACAAGAAGACGCCCTGCGGGTCAGCGTCGATGGCGGTCTTTGGGCAGCCTGCGTGAATCCGGGGAAATTCGCCACCTGGAATCGCGCTCTGCATCAGGAGTACGTGCAGACGGCGTCCTATCGTGCGCTGTTTCATGCGGCGCTGTTGCTGTCCGAGCGCGACACGGTGGATTTGCTGGTGACGGGCCTGCCGGTCTCGCGATGGCTGGAGCGTTCGCGACGGGATACCTTGGGCGAGCGCCTCGCCGGCAAGCACCGCGTGACAGCCAGGCGCGAAGTGGAGGTCGCCGCCGTCCGGGTCGTACCTCAGCCGATCGGCGGCTATCTCGATCTGCTTTGGTCCAGCCTGGCCGTCTCCGTCCTGGAAGAGGGCCGCGTGCTGGTCATCGACCCGGGATTTTTCTCGGTGGACTGGGTATTGGTCGAAGAGGGCGACATCCGGAGGTCGTCCAGCGGGACCAGCCTGGAAGCCATGTCGGTGTTGCTGGAACAGGCGAGCCGATGGATGGCCGACGAGAACGGCGGAACGGCGCCCGTGGAACGCCTGGAAGAGGCGTTGCGCATGCAGAGAGATCACGTGCTGCTGTTCGGACGACAGGTCGAAATACAGCCTTATCTCCAGCAGGCGGCCGAGCGGGTGGCGCCGGTGGCGCTCGAGGCACTGCGCCAATCGCTTCGCAAGGAATCGGGCAGCGTGGATGCGGTTCTGCTGACCGGCGGCGGCGCGGTGCTCTATGAGCCGATCGCCCAAAACCTGTTTCCCTCCAACCCGATCTTCGTCCCGGAGCAGCCGGAGCTCGCCAACGCCCGCGGCTTTTACTATTTCGGGTCTGAGTGATGCGGATCGTCGTCAAGTTTCCGAGTCGGGCTTACGCCGAGCTGGTAGCCGATCTCGAACAAATGCCCTCGCGGGAGCGCGCCGAACGCCTGAGGTTGTTGGCGAGCGTCGGGATGACGGTCCTGCGCTCAGAGTGGACCACGACGGCAGTTGGTTGCTTGTCCGTCGAGGGTAGGTCAGCAAGGAAGGCGGACACCGGCTTCCATCGGGTTCGCGACCGCTTGAGAGAAGGGATGTCGGGATGACCTGCACAAAGCATTTGAACAGCACCGACTCTCACGTCGGAAGATTCCAGCCTGCTTTCCGAGCGGCCCTTGAAATCACTCGTGGAAATTTTAAAACCGCCGATACCAAAAGGGGCGCTGTAGTTGCCGTCATTCTATTCCTGTCGAGCTCCGCCGCCTGGTGCGAAGACACCCGTGTCGCGTGCAATGCAGCCGTGCCATTCGATGGAAAAAACCAAGCCATAAGCCGGCAAGCGCTTCGAGGCACGTCGTGGTGGCGAGTCGCTACAGAGCGTGGCTTGGATCCCTACATCCTATACGCCGTAGCCCTGGTCGAGTCTCCTCAAGTCAACAACCGCCTGGCCACACCCTGGCCTTGGGCGATCAACAGGCAAGGACGGACCATTATCCCATCGTCCCGGACAGTGGCCAGAGGAATCCTTAATGGTGCCCTGACCAAAGGTATTCGGGCGATCGATGTTGGCTTGATGCAAGTGAATATCCGGTGGCACGGACATCGAGTCCGCCAACCCGAAGATTTACTGGATCCGGAAACCAATATCCGGGTAGGCGCCGATGTCCTGGCCGAAGCGATCAACTCGGCACCCGGTGATCTCACCCTCGGGATTGGGCGTTATCACGCCGGTTGGCACAACCATACCGACGCCTACCGCTATGGACGACGGGTATTGGCCGTCGCTCAACGAATCCGCTGGCTACTTTGACGATGGGTTTCAAAGTAAATCCCGGCGAAGAATCGGTCAGAACGATTTTTGTACAGATCACGACAAAGCTCGAAAGAGTCAGGGCCGGAAAGCTCCTGCACACCCTCTCCGAAGCGAAAAACATCTGTCGTGAGTTCACCTGGGATGCAGCTTTCACGGGAATGATAGCGATGCCCAGCATCGTTTTCTGTGAACTATTTCACCCCCTAGGGGGCTAACGATAAGGTGTATTGATGAGTTTCGATTTGGATTTATATGAACTGAATCTGTTTTATTTGCTCAAGGCGCGGGATATGGCGCTGAAAGGAAAATCTCAAAACGCATCCCTGGTCATGGGGATATCCCGGGACAACGTAAATCGTCTGCCGGAGCTGTCCTTCGAGAAGATCAGGATTTTGGCCCGGTCGGGCGTGCTGTGTTATTCGTCAAGACTACCGGACAAGTTCTGGAAGGAATTCCAAAATACGGAGATCGATGAGGACCTGGTCAAAGCCCGGGTTTTGTTGATGATTGCGGCGGGGGACGGGGAAGATGACGACGATGACGGAGCAGCATGATCAGCGATCCCTGGCCCAGGAGTTGATTCGAAGAAGACTCCGGACCCCCATCATCCATCTCCACACCCAGATACCCCTGGCAGGCATACGGGACTGGTATCGGGAGATCCATGGGCGCTCGCCCAGCTCCGGATTACTGCCCTCCATGTCAACCTTGCTTCCGAATCGAAACAGTCAAATCTACGTTTCGCTGTTTGCCGCGATCTATCGGAGAGTCGGAGGAAAGAAGGTACTCCAGGTCATCGACATTCACGCAGTGATGGAAGCTTGGGACCTGTTTTCAGCTTTGACCCGTCATGTAAGACGAAAGCGACCTGCCGATTTGACGGAGGCCTGGGTGATCGCACGCGACATGCGGGCGAAAGCGGCGGTGATGCATCTGTGCTCAAAGTGCGCCTCACCCTATCTGGTGGCGGGCGACAGCAAACTCCCGCCCACCTGTCCCATTTGCTTCGCGGCTCGCCAGGCGGGGAAAACCAGTCGCTCCAACAAGGTCAAGAAATGATCGTCCCAACGGCGTACCCATCACCTGCTTGCGCCACCGCGCATCCCGTGAGGTTCTGAGGGGTACTCTGGAGGTATCCATGCAACGTTAAGAAGGAGTGGCTGAGCTCTTCATCCGCGGAGCAGTTGGTAATGGGCGTCCATTGCCTTTGAATAAAGTCATCGGTACAGTGGACAGCTTCCCGGAAGGGTTCAGAACGAGCCCGCCATTTATTACGCCCATGGATGGCGGGCCTCATTTTCGTCGACAAAGCTGGAACAGATTAGAGGCCATCCAGCCCTTACACCCAGGACCCATAGGCATGCAAACAGAGAAACTGGTTTCCGACGCCGCCAAATACCGCTTCCATGATGGGCGGTAATTCTCTTCAAGAGTCGGAATTATGCGCATCACGCCTGCTCAGGGACGTGTAGCACCCTTGGAGCCGCTGCTTCCCTCCTGGCGAGATTGGATTGGGATCCGCCTACCATCATATATCCCGTCCGTGCTGGACGGGGAGCATGTTATTCATCCGGTTAGGGATAAGCGGTTCTCTGCGAACCAGTATGGCGGTTGTCTGTCCGGGTTAATCGATCTGTGTCAGTCCTTGTTCGGCTCGATATCCTGTGAGGACCTTTTTGCTGAAAGCCCGCCGTAGATTGTTTCCGGGAGGGGGCTCTGCGGCTACATTACAAGCAATGAGGTTGAAGGGGTTTCCCATGAGGATGACGATTCAAGAACAGGGGCGGTTTTCACTCCCCATGAAGGGAACCATCCAATGGTTCTCGAAAGAAAAAGGCTATGGCTTCATCGACGGCAATGACGGTATCCGCCGGTTCTTTCATGTCGCCGACACGGCCGGCGACTTCACGCCCGAAGCCGGCAATTTCATTCTCTTCGAATCCCAGCAGGACGGAAAAGGTCCCCGTGCCGTCCGCGTTCGCTTGAATCCGGATTCGTTGGTTGAAATCAAGAGGCCATTGACCCGCAATGGCCGTATGTCCTGCCCTCACTGCGGTACGTCGATTGTGCCCAGAGTCGTATTCAACTATGGGGCGCCGATCTATTCGATCTGCCAGTTTTGCGGAGGAAAGGTTGCTGATTTTCGGGAGCCTTCGGAGCCTTGGGTATCCAAATTGTTTGCTGCAATTCTAGGTAGCCTGACCGTCACGATTCTTCTGGCTCTGCTGTTGCCTGCACCGTTATTTTTTGGATTCCTGATTTCCGTGCCGGCAACTTATCTGATTTATCGGTTAGCGAAAGGCTTGGTGAATGTGTCATCGCATTTAGCTATGAAGGCGAAACGCATTGCCGGTAGGAGTTCGCGTCGGCGGTCGCCTTGGCACGCTTGATTATCACCGCGCATATAGCGTCCGGCGCCTCAATGGCCTGTTTGGGGTCCGGAGGCTCTTCGACAGGAAGACGTCTGGCCGTATACGGCAAAGGCGACGGGGCATTTCTCGACGTCTTGAAAGATCCATTTCAGGGCGTCACGGGTTTGCTGGGTGTTTTTTGTATTCAGAGGCATTAGTGGAAAAGTCCTCTGTTCCTTCCATTGCATTGTTGTACTTTCCTACCAGGCCGACTAAGTCGGTCCGGTTTTGCCCCGCGGCTCGTTTCAACACGCTTGCAATGTCGGTTCCGACTTCTTCGCCATGTTCCTTGATGAGCTGATCGCGTAGTCGACCTGATTGGCCACCATAGTCCCCAAGTATCGAGACGCCGGCTACTGATTCGAACATCGATGCGCGGTAGTACGCCCGCTGAGTCGGCGTCAGCCCGCTCCCGGTCTCTTTGACCCGCTGGTCCGCCCACGCATCGACCGCTTTATCCGCGCCCTCTGGTGCGGCGCTCGCAGCAGACAGGAAAGCCTGTCCGAACGATTTGCCTTGACCACGAGCGGAATCGAATTCGTCCATAAACGCTTTGAGTCCTCCTTCAACGGCGGCATTGGCGCCCGAAAAGGTCTTCAACGTATCATAAATCGCCCCACCCACCGCATCGTAATTCATCTCGGCCAGTGACTGCCCGCCATTTGCGGCCTTGCTGATTTCCGAGTGGAAATACGCAGCCTTGTCGGCATCCATATTGCCGAATCCTTCATCGGCCGCACCGTCCACTTGTCTCTGACCCGCGCGATAAGCCTCGTAAACGGCTCTCTCGCCGCCCGCAATATGTCCTTCGGTCGACTGGATACGACCGGTGACGCGGCCTTCCAGTCCTGGCGTTTCGTTTCTGGGATCATGGAAATCGGTCTGTTCCACCTTCGATCTCGCCACCCCGAATGCCGGCGTTTGGCTTATCAATCCGGCATGGGCGTCCGGGTGCACGTCGGCGTCGGGTTTGGGTGCGTCCCAGGCATCACCGAGAAGCTGGTAGCCGACCGATTCCGCCGTGCGCGAATCATTGCCATCCAGGTGCCTGAAAACGGGGGACGAATGTCCCGTGAGTAACGACATCCCTGCGGCCGCATAAGCCTGTTCTTTATCGGCGATCAACCCGGACGCGCGCCATTCCGCGCCAAGACGTTGAGCATCCCCGCGCAGGCCGAAACGGTCGAGCGCGGCATCCAACCCCGACATCAGAGTCTGATTGCCGGCGAACCTGAGGCCCGTCTCAGCCGCGCCATAGGTTGCCGATACGCCGAAGCGGCTTTGCGCGGATACGGTTCGGTTATAGGTCTTGGAGGCCGAAACGGTATCGGCTGCGCTTTGCTGCAGTGAAGACAACTCCTGCCTTTGGAGCCCCAGGGACGCCACCTCGCGGGTTCCCGACTGAGCATCGGTGGCGACGCTGCGCGCCAGATCGGTTTGCCAGCCATGGTCCTTGGCGACCTTTTGAGAGATGTCCGATGCGATTTCGTCGGCCTGGCTTTCCCCTACATGAAATCGATTCTGGAGCTGTCCAGATACCGAGCCTTTGAGATTTGCCAACGATTCTTTATCCCTCTCTTTACCTTTTCCCACTGATCCGGCGATGGCGGCCGAACCGCCCACCAAGGCCGCGAAATCGTCGCCGGATAGGCCGGTATCTCGGTACCGTTGAGCAAAGTCCTCGCCGGTGGCCCGGATGAATTTGTCGGTCTGACTCGTACTGCTCGCTATCCGGCTGCCCAAGGTATGCGCATCGAAGCCCTCGTGGGAGAGTCCACTCGAACGGGAGGCCGTGTTCGACAGGCTGTCCAGAAAGATGCTGGAGGCCTGCTGCATTGCGGCGGAGGCGGAAGAGACGGCGGCGCTCAGGTCCTTGCCGGCCTGGAAGGACGGCAGGACTTTCTCGGCACCGAACAGGGTCGCACCGGTCAGTGGCGCGTGCTGATAGTTCGGCTGCATATTCATGACGGGCGCCGGGCTGACGATATTGGGCGAGGCGATTTTTTCGTCGATGAAATCCCCGCCCTGCATCCGGCCCAGGAAATGGGTGGCGGTGATCGATCCGCCGTGGACCAGCATGAGGGCGATGGCGGGCGTCGACGAGGCCAGCATGCCGCCGACGCCGAGCCATTCCTGGATGGCCATGTCCATCTGGTAGATGCCGTAGATGGACGGCAGATTGAACTGCGCGGCGTCGAGCGCGGCCATTTTCCCGGCAGCGGACATCGTGATGTACAGGTTGACGACCGCCAGGATCGGCATCCAGAGCTGGATCCACAGCAGCATCAAAAAGTATTGGCCGGTGATGTGGATGCCCCGGGCGCCCAGCATGACGGCGAACGCCATCAGCGGCGTGATGGCATAGCTGAACCCCTCGATCCAGGTCATCATCGGGCGGACGATGCGGGTGAACAGAGTCTGCTCGCCGGCCCATTGGGTATTGCGCTGCTGGATGGCCTGCTCGACCATGGCGGCCTTGTTCCATTTCATCCCGTCCTCGTGCCGGCCCACCACACCCTTCTCGAACATCGGCGTGATCAGGGAGGCCAGCATGTAGTCCAGGGCGCTGACGCTGCCGCCGGTCAGGACCGTCAAGGCCTCGTCGATTCTCTGCTGAACGTCCGCAGGTAGCGCGACCTTCAGCGCCTCCTGCAGGAGGTTCTCGACTTCCGGGACCGCCAGGTTTCTCACATAGAGTTCCAGTGTTGTCCAGGCGTCGGTGCAATCCAGAATCTTCGGGGCGCCGCCGGTATAAATCTCCGTGGTATAGACGTTGGAATCGAACTTGATCGCATTGAGGACCTGGCTGTTGCGCATGATGCCGTCCAGCGTCAGCACCCCCAGGTCGACGCCGGTAAGGGTGCATTCCTTGACGTAATTGACCAGGGAATTTTCGAGATCGCCGCCACTGTTGGGCGCGTTCGCCTTGCCCAGTTCCACCCTGGACAGAAGGTTCTTCCGCACCAAGGTCATGACCTGGAGCGTATCGGCGAACCCGTGCTCGGTCATGCTGGGCGTCGAGAATCCCTGTTCGAACAACCGGGTGAGGCGGTACCCCATGTTGGATAGGATCGAGCCGGCCACCGCCGGCCCCAGGGGGACATTGTCGACCACCTGCACTTGCCCGGTGTAGGCGTCCTCGATGGCAACCTTCACCCCGGGGGCGAACAGGGTCAGATAGATCAGGATCGACGCCAGCACATCCTGATAGCGGATGCCGCGGGCGTCGTACTGGGTCAGCCCCCTGAGCAGGGTCATCATCACACCCAGAGCGGCGCCGACACCGGCGGCCATGGTGTAGTGCCCGGTGCCGGCGATCATGGCGATTGCATTCAGGATGGCCGCCAGAAAGGCCGAGTCGCCGATGGAAAAGATCTCGAAGACCAAGGCGGGATTTCCTCAGGGGGTCGGATAGGCGGTCTGGGAGCCCGGCGTCTGCGCGAAGGAGCCGTAGGTTCGGGCTTTCGAGCCACTCATTAAATTGGTGTAGAACTGCATGAGCGTCTGCGGATTGCCGTAGCGGCCGGACAACTCCGCCGACTCGGCCTGAAGGTCCAGACGCGCCTTGTCCAGGGGGTGGTGGGTTAATTTGATTTAATGGCTAGAATATTCACTTTGCTTTCGTTCGTTTATCAGAAGCACAACCATGGCGCATCAACTCGTTCGTTGCAAATATTGTGAAAGCCCCGATGTAGTTCG
>CADDYU010000135.1 GCA_902810705.1 Methylococcaceae bacterium | reverse complement strand
TGGGCGAGCGGGTCAACCGGGAGGTGAAATTCCGCGAGCGCTTCCGTCCCTACGCTCCCGCGATCCTCAACTAGCACGGCCCCGAGTTCTTCGAAAGCTACCAGGAAACTCCCTATATGGAACGCACCCTGCGGTTCCGGCCGGACATGCGCGGGCGGGTGCCCGCCGTGGCGCACGTGGACGGCACCGGCCGGCTGCAAACCGTGAAGGAGGACTGGAACCCGCGCTTCCATGGCCTTCTGGCGGAATTCCGCCGGCGCACGAGCGTCCCGGTCCTGCTCAACACCAGCTTCAACGTCATGGGCAAGCCCATCGTGCACGGCGTCGAGGACGCCTTCGGCGTCTTCTTGGGCTCGGGGCTGGATGCGCTCGCGATCGGCGATTACCTCTTCACCAAGCCCGGAGCGGCGTCATGACCGAGTCGCGCCGCCTCTGCCAAACCCTGCTGAACGGTTCGCCGGAACCTTCCGACCTTCACGCCGCCGAAGCCTTTCTAAAATCGGCTCTCGCCGCGGCATCTCGAGCGGAGAGCGCAGGGGCGTCGTTTCGCGAACCCTGGAGGCCATCAAGCCCGCCTGATCCCGACGATCCCCGAAGCCGAAATGCCATCCTTCGGGCCCTTGCCCCGGCCCTGCTGCTGGATGGCGTCTGGCTGGCGCGCGCGGCCCAGCCGGCCACGGCCCATCGAGCGACGGAAAGTCATCTGTTCGAGCTCTATTGCCGGATCGTGGGCCTCGACGATCCCTCC
The DNA here is from genome assembly GCA_902810705.1 of Methylococcaceae bacterium. GTDB lineage: Bacteria > Pseudomonadota > Gammaproteobacteria > Methylococcales > Methylococcaceae > CADDYU01. Next base: position 11,770 of record CADDYU010000135.1, on the reverse strand, counting down.
AGCTCGCCCCCCTTGCGGTTACGGGCGAGCCTCACGACGGCGGGCGTGCCCCTGCCAGACCTGGATCACCCCGGCTTTTTCCACGAGCCCGGCTTTCCGGACTTCGCCCTGACTTTCCCCTGCCTGCACCTGTGTCTGCTGCACCGTCCGCGGACGTTTTTCTCGGAACTGCTGGGCTATACCCTGGCCCACGCGTATCGGGAGACGGCTTGGTGGGACGCGCCCGAGCCGGTGGGTCCCTCTTTCAAAGAACAAGTCCGCCTTCTGGCGAGTGCGGCCCTGGAATCCTACCCGTCAAGGGATGCCCATGTAGAGCGCGTCCGCGCCGGCTGGGCACTATACCGGCATGCGCTCGACACCCTGCTGCGCGAGGCCGGAGAATTCGTCGGCCGAAAGTCCACGGCCGAGGCGGCGATGGTGGCCCTGCTTAAGACCAAGCTTCCCGAGGCCATCGGCCATCACCGCCGGATCAAGGTCGCGGGGCGGAGCCTCGACCAATGGCTGGCCGAGAGCGGAACCGATTGCCGCCCGCTGCTCCGGGCCCTGCGCGATTCGCCCGAGGTCGACCGCGCCTGCCCCGCCGCCAGCCGCCTGATCCGCGCCATGGATTTCGGCGGCCCGATGTTCGGGGTATTCGACGGGCAAGAGCGGCAGGTTTGCCTGGCGTGGATCGAGGATCCGGTAAAAGCACGCCCAACGAATCTTGCCCAAATTCCTGGGAGCGGCCCTCCGACGATCATGGATACAATCTCCGGACGTCGTGGCCGGAAGGCCGCTCCCAGGGGACCCGCAAGGCGCCGCCTCTATGCCCTACTCCTCCGCGCCGAGTCGCCCGCCGACTGTCCCCCCGCCGCCGATGCCTTCGTCCAGCGCATGCTCCGCCGCGCCCGCTGGCTGCGTCTCATGCAACCCGCATACCGGCGCTTCCCGTACTCGCCCGAAGCGTTCCGCCGCTACACGGAAACCCTGCACCGCCGCGAACTCGACCGTTACCATCCGCCGTCCGGTCCGCCCAGGATTGGCCGGGAATTCTGCCGCTGGGCCGTTTTGCAGCTCGCGCCCGCCATTCTGGTCGACGGCTCCTGGCTCGCCGGCATCGCCACGGCCTCGGAGCGGCTGGACGCTATCGGTCGGCATCTTCTCAAAACCTATGCCGACGAACTGGGTAACGGCCGCCCGGAGTGGAACCATCCCAACGTTTATCGGCGCTTGCTGGCGAGCCTGAACATCGAGCTCCCTTCTTTCGACAGCGAGGCGTTCGCCCAGGACTCCCGATTCGTCGATGCCGCTTTCGACATCCCGGTCTATCTCCTCGCCATCGGATTAAGGGCCCAACGGTATTTTCCCGAGCTGCTGGGCTTGAATCTCGCCATCGAACTCAGCGGTCTCGGCGCCGGGTATATGCGGACGATCGACCTGCTCCGCCACCACGGCATCGATCCCGCCATCGTTCAGCTTCACCTGAGCATCGACAATCTCTCCTCGGGGCACGCGGCGCGGGCGAGAGACGCCATCACGCTTTATCTGGACGCAATAGGCCGGCGGGAGGGCTTGGACGCCGTGCAAGCCCAGTGGCGAAGGATATGGACGGGTTATGGCTCCCTGAACGCCGCGGCCTCGACGCTGGCGGCAAGCTTGGCATTGCGGTACTTCCGGCACCGAGCCCGCCAGCGCGTCGATTCTTGGCTTTTCGCCGGATGCTGCCAGAGAGAAAGAAGACATTTCCCTGATTGATCTTGTGGAAATTCGGCGAATGCCCTTAGAGTTGGGATCCAAGACCCCCTAGCCTTAACCCAGGGCTATGGGATTCCGCCACCCCCCACTCACGAATTCCACGAGGTCGCGCGCATGAGCAAGATCGGCATTTTTTTCGGCACGGACACCGGCAACACCCGCAAAATCGCGAAATCCCTGGCCAAGAAGCTCGGAGATGCGGCCGATGCCCCGGTGAACATAAACAAGGCGAGTATCGACGATTTGCTCAAGTACGACAGTTTGATCCTGGCCACACCCACCCTAGGCGAAGGCGAACTGCCGGGCCTTCCCGCCGGCGGCGAGAGCGAAAGCTGGGAGGAATTCCTGCCGCAATTCGAAGACGCGGATCTCTCGGGCAAGACCATCGCCCTGCTCGGCCTGGGCGATCAGGTGAGTTATGGCGACAATTTCGCCGATGCGCTCGGAATTCTCTACGAGCAGGTCAAGGTTCAGGGCGCCGAGATTGTCGGCCAATGGCCGACCGACGGCTACGACTTCTCCGCCTCGAAAGCGGTGGTCGACGGCAAGTTCGTGGGATTGGTGCTGGATCAGGACAACCAGGAAGATCAAACTGACGAAAGGCTCACGGCCTGGCTGGAGCAGGTGAAACCGGCGCTAGCCAAGGGATAAAGGGGCTCTCTCCCCACCCTTCGAACTAAATTCAGGCTTCGAGAAGGAAACCCGGACAATAAGGGAATCGGATCCCAGCGGGGCCGATTCCGTTCTTCTATAAAGACGCCTTTCGATCGTTGGAAGCGCCTCTCATGGCGCGCGATTTCCCGATAGCGTTGCCGCCGATCCCGGCCAGCCGAATCGAACGAATGTCCCGGAGCACGGTCGGTAGATAAAACGCCGCTGATAAACTGAGGTCGCCGCCATGATGAACGCCCCTGGCTATGCCGCCCACGATCCTACCACGCCGCTCAGCCGCTTCGACTTCGAACGACGCGAGCCGGGCCCCCGCGATGTCCATATCGAAATCCTGTACTGCGGGGTCTGCCATTCGGACTTGCACACGGTCCGCAACGAGTGGAGCAACACCGTCTATCCCGTGGTCCCGGGCCACGAGATCATCGGCCGGGTCGCCGCCTGCGGCCACGAAGTGCAAGGCTTCAAGGCCGGTGATCTGGCGGGCGTGGGCTGTCTGGTGGATTCCTGCCGCACCTGCCCCGATTGCACCGAAGGACTGGAACAATACTGCCTGAAGGAGCTGACCTTCACCTATAACAGCCCCGACAAGCATACGGGGAAGATGACCTACGGCGGCTATTCGACCCAAATCGTCGTCGACGAGCGTTACGTCCTGCAGGTGCCGGACCGGCTCGATCCCGCCGCCGCCGCCCCGCTCCTCTGCGCCGGCATCACCACCTACTCGCCCATGCGCCACTGGGGCGTGGCGCGCGGACAGAAGGTCGGCGTCGTCGGCCTGGGCGGGCTCGGCCACATGGCGATCAAGTTCGCCCACGCCTTCGGCACCCACGCGGTGCTGTTCACCACTTCGCCCGGCAAGGCCGAGGACGCCCGCCGGCTCGGCGCCGACGAGGTCGTGGTCTCCCGAAATCCCGAGGATATGAAGAAGCATGTCAACAGCTTCGACTTTATTCTCGACACCGTGTCGGCCCCCCATAACCTCGACGCCTACATCGAGCTCCTGAAGCGCGACGGCACGCTCTGCCTGGTGGGCGTTCCGGACACCCCGCATCCCTCGCCGGGAGTCGCGAACCTGATCTTCCGGCGTCGGCAAATGAGCGGCTCGCTCATCGGGGGGCTCCCGGAAACCCAGGAGATGCTGGATTTCTGCGCCGAGCACGGCATCGTGTCGGATATCGAGATGATTCCTATCCAGAAGATCAACGAGGCCTACGAACGCATGCTGAAAAGCGACGTGAAGTACCGCTTCGTGATCGATCTGGCCTCGCTCCGTCAGGAAGCCGGCGAGGCTTTGAGGCCGTAGCCGAGCGGAACGAGTCGGGAATTCCACGATATTCATGGCCGCCTGCGCTTCTTTCCTGATTTCCCGCAGCGACTACGATGCGGTCCTGTTCGACCTGGACGGGGTCGTCACCCAGACCGCGAAGCTGCACGTCGCCGCCTGGAAAGTCATGTTCGATGAATTTCTGCAGCGGCGCGCCGAGCGTCTCGGCGAGCCTTTCCGGCCTTTCGATCCCTTGGATGATTATCGCCGTCACGTGGACGGCAAGCCCCGCTATCATGGCGTCGCGGATTTCCTGGCTTCTCGGGGCATCGAGCTGCCTTGGGGCAGTCCGGCCGACCCGCCGGAGCGGGACACCGTCTCTGGGCTGGGCAATCGCAAGAACGTCCTGTACCTGAAGCTAATGAAGGAGCAGGGCGTTGAGGTCTATCCCTCGACCCTGGCGCTGATCCGGACGCTCAAGTCCGAGGGGTTCCGGACCGCCATCGTCACGGCCAGCAAGAACTGCACGGAAGTGCTGAACGCCGCCCGCATCGCCGATCTTTTCGATACCCAGGTCGACGGGCTGACCCTGCAGGAAAACCACCTCGCCGGCAAGCCCGCCCCGGATTCCTTCCTCGAAGCGGCCCGCCGCTTGGGGGTCGAACCGATCCGCGCCATCGTCGTGGAGGACGCCATCGCCGGCGTCGCGGCGGGACACGCCGGGGGCTTCGGCTGTATCATCGGCGTCGATCGGGCCGGGCAGGCGGAGGCGTTGCGACAGGCCGGCGCGCGGGTTGTGGTGTCCGACTTGGCGGAAATCGGGGTGTCCTAGCGCCCATTTCGCTGAGAATCCACCTGTCCGCCGGGAGCGGAGTTGGACGCGCCGTGCGCGGCCCGCAGGGCGAGTCCAGGGAGGGGGCGAGCAATCGCCTCCCAGGCTCAGCTGGTCTCTGAATTCCGATCGGCGGGCAGCATCACAAGAGGGCAAGGCGGATCGTGCAGGATCGTCCGCAACGTTAGGGCATGGGGGTGTTCCAGATGGCAATGCCAAGGCAGCACCACCAGGTCGCCTTGATGTTCTCGAGTGAACCGCACCACTTCCCGGCCCGGCTCGCCCCGGGCGACGAACATCCTCATGGGCACCTCCACTGGTTTGCCGCACAGAGCCGCCACCCGCTCCAGGAACTCCGCCGCCCAGGCCGGCCATTCGTGCTGGGGCTGATCGATATAGCGAGGCGTGACCAGGCTCCCCGGCTGCTCCGGCGGCGGCCCCGCTCCCGATACATGCAGCACCAGCAGAGTCGCCTTGGCCCGCTCGGCGAGCCGAACCGCGGGGCGTATGGCCCGACCAACCTCGGGGCTGCCGTCGTGAGGCAGGACCACTCGGCGTAATCGCCATTCCGCCAAGCGCTCCTCGGGGGGGATCAGGAGGATCGGGCAATGCATCTCGCGGAGCACGGTTTCGTTGAAGGCTTCGAGTCCGCTGCCGGAACTGGGATCGGCATGCAACGCCATGATGATGCCTCGGCCGTTCCGTTCCTGGGCCGCATGGATGATCGCTTGGGCCGGATCGGCAGCTGGTTTCCCGCAGTCCGATATAGTCAGTGCCGCAAGTTCCGGGAGTTTCTCGCTGAGCAGGGCCAGCGTCGCCGCCTTGGGATCGAGGGGCACGATACAGGCCGGTGCCTGGAACAATTCCAGCATGGCCCGGACCACTGGCAGAATCGCCGCCGAGCGGGCGGTCGCGTCCAGCGGAACGATGACGGGCCGTAAATCTTGATCGACACTGTTCATGAACTCGCCTCCTGCCAAATGCCGCCCGTTTCCACCCAAGTCCGGGATTCACCCGCAGCCAGGCAGATGGCGGGAGCGTCGGCTACCTGGATGGGTACGGGCGTCGTGCCTGCAACGGCCATGATATGGATCGATCCGGGCCGGATGTGTACGCGCAGCTCCGTTCCCCGCCATAACACCGGAAACTCCAATCGGGTCCAGTCCGGCGGACAATGGGGTAGAAACGCCAATCCCTCCGGACGTAGCCGCATCCCGGCGAAACCGAAGATCACCGCCTGCCACAATCCACCGAGGGCCGCCGCATGCACGCCGCCCGCGGCATTGCCCATGTTGTCGGCGAGATCGATGGTCGCCGCCTGCCGGAAATATCTCAAGGCGGTGGTCAAGTCTCCCAGCCGGGCGGCCAGAGCGGCATGGATGGCCGGGCTCAGCGAGCTGCCGTGGCCGGTGCGGGGCTCGTAATAGCGGAAGTTCGCCTCGCGGACCTCGGGCGGAAATCGGTCCCACAGGAGATAAATCAGCATCAGGACGTCGGCCTGCTTGATGACTTGGGACTTACGCACCCGCTCCGCGCCGAGCAGCACGTCCATGGGCAAGGGGTTCGATCCGTAGGCGGAGAGGTCGATATCTTCGAGATCGAAATAGCCGGCGAACTGCTCGAACAGGTGAGTCGCAGGATCGAAGCCGGAGTACAGGCGCCCGGCGACATCGCGCCAGCCTGCCGGCTCGTCCTCGGCAACCCCGAGGCGCCGGGCCAACTCCTGCCAGCGGGCCGGCCACCGGTGGGCCAGCCGCGCCACGGCCTCCGCGGCGCTCTCCAGATTCCATTGCGCCATGCCGTTGGTGTAGGCGTTGTCGTCCACCGATTCGTGGTATTCGTCGGGACCGATGACGGTGCGGATGTGATAACGTCCGTCGGCCTCGAGGCGGCCTCGGCTGGCCCAGAACCGGGCCGTTTCGATCAGGATCTCCGCGCCCGCCTCCAGCATGAACTCGTCGTCCCCCGTGGCCTCCCAATACTGCCGGACGGCGTAGGCCACGTCTGCGGCGATGTGCTGCTCCTGCTCGCCGTTCAGGATGCGGATGAGGCGTCCATCCAACGCGAGGGCGTGAGGCGGCGTGGTCTCCTCGCCCGTGTCGGCGGACTCCCAAGCGTACAGCGCGCCCTTGAACCCGAGCTGCCGCGCCTTGTCCCGCGCCGCCGGAAGCGTGTGCCAGCGGTACATCAGCAGCGCGCGGGCCGAAGGCGAATGGGTCAGGAGATAAACGGGCAGCATGAAGATTTCCGTGTCCCAGAACACATGGCCCTTGTAGGCTCCGCCGGTCAGGGCACGCGCGCCGATGGAGACCCGCTCGTCCTCCGGGTTGGCAGCGCTGATCAGGTGATAGATGGCGAACCGGATGGCCCGCTGCGCGTCCCCGTCGCCTTCGACGACTACATCCGCGGTGTCCCAACGTCGCTCGAAGGCTTGGACATGGGCCTCGACCAGAGTTCCGAAATCCTGGCCTTCCAACGTTTCCAAGTGCCGTAACGCCGCCTGGACCGGCCGTGGATGGTCGCGGGAGGTGAATATCACCACGATCCGGTCGAGTCGGTAGGTCCTGCCGGGCTCGATGTCCAACTCCCAGGCTTCGACGAGCCGTTCCCGCGACCGTTCAATCATGGGCCGCTGCGGAACGCCGTCGACCCATAACCGGCCGGCGGTAGCCATCGCCACCCGAATTCCACTGTGGCGGGTACAAAGTTCAATGACTTGGGGGGCGTTATCTATCACCTCGGGGAGGGCTCCGCACAGCTCGGGCGCGAGCCGGACGCGGCCCGGGCGGTCGGGGGCAGGCGCGGTGATCAGGCGGAGGCCCAAGCGGGTGAAATGGTCTTCCGGCTGAACAAGCATGGATTGCAGGAGCACGTGCCGATCGGCCAGTGAAGCGATCCGGAAACCAGACGACCGAATCATGCCCCCAGTCTCCGGGCGATAGGCGAATTCCCGCCAAAGGAGTCCCTGGCGCAAATCCAACACTCGGCGATGGTATAGGCAATCGACTTTCTCGAGCCGGAATGCCCGGCCGTCGACCCAAACTTCTATGTGCATCCAGTCGGGCGCCGCCGCCAATTCGGGCACGCTGGCCGAGGGGCCCGTATCGAATACCCCGGCGATGTAGGTGGCCGGGTCCGAGAGGGGGCTGCCCTCCACGAGGGAACCCCGCGACCCCGCGTAGCCATTGGCGATGGCGAACAGAGACTCGATCTCGTGTTCGCGAGCCAGGTTGAAGCCGGACTCCTCGATCCGCCATTCGGGATCGGCCGTCGGGGAAAACGGAATCGGCGCTATCTCATAGGTCCTGTCCATGCGGCGGGACTCCCTTCCGGAAAACGGCTTTTTCGGTTTCGACGAGGGCCGGCTTCGCGCGTTGCGCTCCCCGCGTGCCGAGAGCGCCAGAAGAGCCGCAACCTATCGCCGGCCTATGGCGTCATGATAGCCAGACTTTGCCGCCGGTCACCACCGTCTGGCGGATGGAGGCGCCCCGCCTGGCGGAACATCCGGGAAAGCACCCGGCCTTACGGGTTCCCGCTTCCACCCGACACCCCGTACACCTGGCCGGTCGCGTAGCTCGATTCCGGGGAGGCGAGGAGCACGTAGACCGACGCGAGTTCCGCCGGCTGGGCGGGACGCTCCAGGGGCGTTTGGCCGCCGAATTCCTCGAGAGCGCTCGGCGGCTGACCGCCGCTGACCTGAAGCGGCGTCCAGACCGGCCCCGGCGCCACCGCGTTCACGCGGATGCCCTTTCCGGCGAGCTGCTTGGCGAGCGCCTTGGTGAAGGCCACCATGGCCGCCTTGGTCTGCGCATAATCGAGGAGATTCGGGGACGGGTCATAGGCCTGCACCGAGGTGGTGTTGATGAGGCTCGCGCCGGGCTTCAGGTGCGGCACCGCGGCCTTGCTGATCCAGAACATCGCGTAGAGATTGGTCTTGAGAGTCGAGTCGAACTGCGCGGTCGAGAGGTCGAGGATCGATTCCACGGCCTGTTGTTGGGCGGCGTTGTTGACCAGCAGGTCGAGGCCGCCCAGTTCGCGCGCCGCGTCGGCGACGAGCTTTTCGCAGAATGCTTCGTCCCGGATGTCTCCCGGCAGCGCCACCGCCTTGCGTCCGGCCTCCCGGATCAATTGAACCACCTCGCGGGCGTCGGGCTCCTCGACCGAAAGGTAGTTGATCGCCACATCGGCCCCTTCGCGGGCGAAGGCGATGGCCGCCGCCCGACCGATGCCGGAATCGCCGCCGGTCACCAGCGCCTTGCGGCCCATGAGCTTCCCGGAGCCCCGATAGCTGGCTTCGCCGTGATCGGGCCGGGGAGTCATCTTGCCGGCGAGGCCGGGCGGGTCCTGCTGCTGTCTTGGAAAAGGCGGCTTGGGATACTGGGTGACGGGGTTCGGCGGGGCGGCCTGGCTGGAGGCCCTCGGCGACTCCGCCGGGGTGGCTTGCCGCGCGAGAGCGGGAGCCGCCACAGCGGCGAGGCCGGTGGTCAGGCCGCCTAGGACGTGGCGTCGCGTGGGACTGAAGGTTCCGGTGGGTTCCATCCTGAATCTCCTGGCAAAGCCGCTCGTTATACTCTCGCGCCTCCGGTCGCCAAAAGGCTTTAACTCTCGGATTTGGCGCCGTTCCGCGCTTTCCTGTTCGACTGGCGGCGGAACCGGAAATGTCCTGGATCGTTGATTCCTCACGCGAAAAAATCTTGGCGTGGAGCTGAAATTCTCCCGAGATGCCGACGCGGACTATTATTCGGCAAAAAACGCTTAAGACGGCGCCTATGGGCCTTCGCCAGCTCTTTTTAGCTCTATTAAGCGCAGGAAGGAAGATCGGGGTTCCCGAGAGCCGAAGTTCCGACGTCGCTCTAGCGAGCGGCGCCAGCCGCCGATGGCGAGCTATCGGGCGTGGCGATGGGGCAATTGACCGGTAATCGCATTGTAACCTGGGCATCCTAGCCGATTCGTAAAATTGGTGTTCAATAGGACATTGAAATCGCCGGCTGATTTCGGGCCTCTGGTCTTGTCAAGGCTATAGTGGGCTCGGAATCGTGTTTCACATTGCTTGGGAAAGCGCCCATGATCCTGAACTCCGAGAACTCAACCATGAAACCGCTCAAAATCGCTTGCGCCGTCACCTTGGGCCTGTTGGGGAATACCGCCTGCGCCACCGCCAAGACCACCACGGTTAAACTGATCGCGTTCAACGATTTCCACGGCCAGATCGAATCTCCCGGCACTTTCCGCCTGACCTCCGCCGCCACCCCGACGGCGCCGGTGGGCGGCATCGAGTGGGTGGTCGGCTACATCGCCAGGTACAAGGCCCGAAATCCCACCACCACCGTGGTATCCGCCGGCGACCTGATCGGCGCGAGCCCCTTGGTTTCGGCGCTGTTTCATGACGAGCCGACCATCGAGACCATGAACATGGCCGGCCTGGAATTCAACGCCGTCGGCAACCACGAATTCGACGAGGGCCGGGAAGAACTCACGCGCATGCAAAAGGGAGGTTGCCACCCTACCGATCCGAACTCCTGCCGCGGTTCAGAGGTTGGCGCCCCCACCGGCAGAAGAGGCAAGTTCGCAGGCGCGGATTTCAAGTTCCTTGCCGCCAACGTGGTGGAAGCCCGCCGGGGCAGGACGATCTTTCCCGCTTTCGCCATCAAGACCTATCGAGGTGGAGCGAAGGTCGGCTTCATCGGCATGACCCTGAAGGAAACGCCTACCCTCGTTTCGCCGGCCGGCATCACCAGCCTTGAATTCAAGGACGAGGCGGCCACCGTCAACGCCTTGATTCCCAAATTGCGCAAACGGGGCGTCGAGGCCATCGTGGTTCTGATCCATCAGGGCGGCACGGTACCTGAGGTGCAGAGCGCCGAGAGCATGAATCTCTGCACCGGAAACCTGAACGACAGCCCCTTGAAGCCCATCGTCAACGCCCTGGACGACGCGGTGGATTTGGTCATCTCCGGCCACACCCATCAGGCTTACAACTGTCTGATCGCCAACCAGAAGGGCCGACAGATTCCGGTGACCAGCGCCAACGCGCAGGGCCGCATCCTCACCGACATCGATCTCTCCATCGACACCCAGAGCGGCCACGTCATCAACGTCGTCGCGCAAAACGTCCTGGTGGACCATGGCGACGCCTCCGTGACCCCCGATCCGGCCATCAAGGCGGTGGTCGACGGCTACAAGGCCCTGTCGCAGCCCATCGCCGACCGGGTGATCGGCTCAATCACCGCCTCGATGCCCCATAACGCGGCCAATGCCGCCGGCGAAATCGCCCTGGGCGATGTCATCGCCGACGCGCAACTGGCGGCCACCCGCGACCCCGCCTCGGGCGGCGCCGTGGCGGCCTTCATGAATCCGGGCGGCATCCGCAGCCCCGGCTTTCTTTACCCGCAGAGCGGCTCCGAGGGGGACGGCAACGTGACCTATGGCGAAGCCTTCACCGTGCAGCCCTTCGGCAACAGCCTGGTGACCATGACCCTGACCGGCGCGCAAATCAAGGCTTTGCTGGAACAGCAGTTTGTCGGCTGCGGCGCCGCCAACGCGCCCGCCGCCTTCAATTATCCGGCCGGCGAAACTGGGCAGAGCTTCGACCGCATCCTGCAGATCTCTGAAGGCTTTAGCTATACCTGGCGTTTGGAGGGTCCCGCCTGCAACAAGGTCGATGCCGCCAGCATCAAGCTCAATGGCGTATTGGTCGATCCCGCGCAGACCTACCGCATCACCGTGAACAACTTCCTGGCCGATGGCGGCGACAAGTTCTACGTGCTGAAGCTGGGCACCGAGCGCCAGGGTGGCGCCCTGGACATCGACGCCCTCGTGACTTACTTCGCGGCTCAATCCGGCCCCGTGGCGCCCGGTCCCCAGAACCGGATCACGGTCATCGATAAGCTGCCGAATTGATTTGCTTTAGCGCTTAGGTATAGAGGACTGAAATCGATATCAGGACCGGCTTATCTGCATCTATCTGGAGTGCTGAGGCCAGACTATTGCCACTGATCCCGCCGGCTTCGACCCAGGACCACATTATCTGCAAAAGCCCATCTCAACGGGATACCCACAGAAGAGAACCTAAAGTGCCGAATCGTCGAAAAGCCCCAAACTCTGTTGATCGAGCTGCTCAAGGAGCACGGGTTCGAGATCCCTCCTGCGCTGATGCCAATTGTCTGCCGTTCGGGGGGCCTTCCACTGTGCGACGCCGGATACGCGGCGCAGGGGCGAACTGCAGTCGATTGTCAGGGCCTCAGCCCAGATTTCAGGAGTCCGGGCGA
>CADDYU010000134.1 GCA_902810705.1 Methylococcaceae bacterium | reverse complement strand
GGTGGATGTGCATCGCCCGCTGCAGGGTCGTGTACGGCGCCTTGGCATACATCACGTCCAGGATCGAGTGGATGACTTCATCGCCGCCGGTGCCGAGGATGGCGGCGCCCAGAATCTCGCCGGTCGGCTCGTCCACCAGGATCTTCATGAAGCCTTGGGTTTCGCCCTTCTCGACCGCCCGCCCGACCCGGGTCATGGGACGTTGGCCGATGAGCGCGCGGCGGCCGGAGTTCAGGACTTCCGCCTCGGTCAGGCCGGCGCGGCCGAGCGGCGGGTCGATGTAGAGCGCGTAGGCGGGAATGCGGTCGCTTACCCGGCGCGAACCGGCATCGAGAAGATTGGCCGCGACGATTTCGGCGTCGTTGAAGGCGGTGTGGGTGAACGCGCCGCGGCCGTTGCAATCGCCGAGCGCCCAGATCCCCGGCACGTTGGTGCGGAGTGCGTCGTCAACCATAATGTAGCCGCGCGCGTCCATCGCGACGCCCGCCTGGTCGAGGCCGAGATCGTCGGTATTGGGACGCCGTCCCACCGCCAGGAGAAGATGGGAGCCGCGCACCTCGGGCGCGCCCTCGGCGCAGTCCACCCGCGCGACGACTTCCCCGCCCCGTTTCTCGAAGCCGAGGCACTTAGCGTTCAGCCGGAGGTGAAGACCCTCGCCCTCAAGAATCTCCTGAATGGCCAAGGAGATATCCTCGTCCTCGCGATGGATCAGGCGCGGCCTCATCTCGATGATGGTGACCTCGCTCCCGAAGCGCCGGAACATCTGCCCGAACTCCAGCCCGACATAGCTGCCGCCCACGATGAGGAGATGACGGGGGAGGAAGTCGACTTCCATCATGGAACTATTGGTGAGCGCTTCGACCCGCTCGAGTCCCGGCAGCGGGGGCACGGCGGCACGGCCGCCGACATTGATGAAGATCCGCTCCGCGGTGAGCCGTTCCGCGCCGGCGCTCACCTCGTGTGGCGACTCGAACCGGGCATGGCCCTGATAAAGGGTGCCGTTGGCCAGGCTTTTGAGCCAGGCTTCGACCCCGCTTCGGGATTGTTCCACGATCGCGTCCTTGCGGGTTTTCACGCGCCGCATGTCGACCGCCACCGGGCCGGTCGCCACGCCGAAGTCGGGGCCCCGGCGGGCCAGGTGGGCGGCGTAGGCGCTCGCGACCAGGGCCTTGGTCGGGATGCAGCCGGTGTTGACGCAGGTGCCGCCGAAGCGGTGGCGTTCGATGACCGCGACGGTCAGGCCTGCCGCGCTCAATCGCTGCGCCAGATAAGGCCCGGCCTGGCCGGTGCCGATGACGATCGCATCGTAGGTGCGCATCCGTGCCTCCCTCTGGGCTCGTGTTCCATGTCCACCATGTCGACTCCCGCCTCCGTCGCGAGGCGGCGCCGAGGCTTAGTGTGATCCGTCGCGGGTCTGATCTCAAGCTTTCGCTTCGAGTTCGGGCGGCCAGCACGGCCTCGACTCGGCGCGCCACGTGACCTACGGCGGGTCATTGGCTTTGAGGGAGCGCACCGAGCGAGGATCTGAAACCAGAGCCTTCAATGAAAAATGCCTTGCCCCGGTGTGAGCACGTGATCGGGATCGAAATGGTTCTTCGCGTCCACCAAGAAATCCCATTCGGGCTGGAAGTGTTGTTGCCAATCGACGGGGGTGAAATCGGGGATGGCGCCCGTGACGTAGCGTCGTCCTCCAAGAGCGGCCGTCTGATCATAGAGCCTGCGATTTTGGGCCAGCATGGCCTGGATTTGGATCGGGTCCGCGGGCGGAAACCGCAGCAGACTAAGATGAAACGCCGCCGGCTCATGGGGAACACGAAACAGACGCTGCCGAGTAAGAGCGGTATCGAAAGGGTAAAGAAGGGCTGGCGCGTGCATGCCGGGCACCAGCACGCCAAGCTCTTCAGGCGTCAGCGTGGCGACCAGAGTGCTGATGAAATCCGCGGTTTTGGAAGCCGGTAAAAAGAGGCTGACCCAAGGATGCGCTGTGCTCCAGCGACCGATGGACTTAAGACGTCCGACGATGGGATCGGTCCGGAATGCGAAATCTCTGTAGGTCTGTGAAGTGATGCGCGCCTCCGAACGGTTGTCATTGAGACCCGCAAGCAACGCCGCTGAATCAGGACCCGCCGGCGGCGTATAGTAGGCGGCTGCTTCGATCATATAGCGCCAGCCGGTATCGGCCGCATGGCGAACGATTTGCCCTTCGAGAAAGTGGAAACGCCGATCCCCCAGTAAGGTGAGCTGATCCTGTAGGTAGAGGCTTAAATCCTCATAAAACAGATGGAATACCCTCGCCATCGTCTCGGCAGGAATGAGACGAATTTTCGCACACACGATGATCCCGCACTGGCCTACTCCCGCCAGTACCGCATGAAACAGATTCGGCGATTGCGTCGGCGAGCAGGTCACGAGACGACCTTCGCCGGTCACGACTTCGAGCACAAGCACGTTGTCCGCCTGGACGCCAAAGCGGGATGTCGTCCCCCCGATGCCCCCCACGCTGAGCGTGCCGCCAATGGACAGGTGCATATAGTCGGTCAATACCGGAGGGGTGAGTCCCCGCTCGGCCGCGGCATCGAACAGTTGCGACCACAGCACTCCGGTCTCCACGACCGCGCTATCGGTGGTTATGCGTCGAATGGTCGAGAGGGGCTTAGCGTCAATCACCACCCCGGCGTGGACTTGCCCCTGCCCGAAGTTCGAATGCGACTCCCGTAAATCCGGCGTACCCGATTGGCCGCTCATGGCAACATGCAATCCATGCCTGCGCGCGAACCTGACGATCTTGACGATATCTTTCACCGAACCGGGGACTAAAACGGTGCAGGATTTTCGCGAGGCGATATGGCCGAAGTCGTCGGCGAATGCAGTTCGCGTGGCCAGATCAACGCGAAGCTCGCCATCAAGCGGTGGCAGCTCGGTGAAATCGCACGTAGCGGGGTCGGTTATCCGCGACCGAGCCAAAGAACTCCAGCCGACCGCTATGGCAGTTCCGGCCAAACCCTGCAGAACACGACGACGTGAAAATTCCGCTTTCATATAACGATCTCCCTATCAGCTGATAGCAGGGCAGAGATGTTAGATCGGCGCTGGAAAATTCCCTTTTGGGCCAGAAGAGGAAATTACTGACGACCCTATCTGCTGTCAATGACGGATACCGAAGCGGCGCGCTGCGGGTTATCGACACCCGACGGCTCACCTCCTGCGCTTGCCGCGGTAGGCCTACCATTGAGGGCGAGCTTCCGGCCAAGATCATCGATGAAATCTCCAGGATGATAATGGATTGCTTCAGGGAAGGTCCGCAGCCCGATTTTGGGCAGCAGGTCGCCGAGAAGTTCCGCCCCATGACCTTTATTGCTCGCGTGGATGGCCAAGCGATCGGATTCGAGCTGGGCTATGAGAGAAATAGAGAGAAGTTCTTCTTAACCGAAGGTTTCGGAATCGAGGGCACGCGTCATGATCCCGAGCGTGGCCTTTGGGTAATCATGCGGAAGCACCTACAACGACCGTGAATTGCCGTACCTGACGAGGTTTAGCGCCAGCTGCGCAGGGATGCCACGGCTGGCGCTGAAGCAATCAAGAGAGAGCTAACCACCCCACCCCATACGTCGGATCAACAGTATCTAAGTTCGGAGACGTACGGTATCGATCCGCCGCGCTCCTCGTACCACGATCTCTTTACGGTATGACATGCGCCATCGAACGCCCATGCCCAAATCATCCGAAGACGCACGGGATAGCCACAATGATTGATGGCCCTGGCATGTGATCTCCACCCTTTCCACCAACTCCAACTATTCCACTGGGTCAATTCCACGCAGTGCGGCACCGGTATTTTCGCGCTGAAGTCCTGCGTTTGAGCGTCCGGTGTTTCGGTAGCATGGATATCGGCACCGTCGCGCGCTTCTTCGCCGGTAACGAGGTCCTTCGCAGGGTTTGGACGCTCAAAAACGACTGATTGAAACTCGAGTTTCGCGGTCTTAATGATATAAAACGCGGACGTTGCCGAGGGCGAAGGTTCGGAATCGTTGTGCTTCACCCCGCTCACATAGAGAATGCCTTTGCTTCGATCCAAATGCACACCAGAAATCTCGCCGAGCGCGCTGACAATGATGATCTCCGAGTTGAAATCGACAGAAGGTAGCTCCGGGCGTGGGTCTCGACCTTCCGTATAAGCCTCCCAAAAGCTTTTCCAGCTTTCCGGGTCTCTAAAAACCGGTTGCGCATCGGGATTGTCTTTGCTGAGACGGCTTGCTTGCCCTTGCTCGATCGTCGTGAACGGCACCGGTTCCGCCGTGGAAGCCAGGTCGGTTTCCTGAGATAACACCTGCTCGAGTACTGACACAGGCGCGTGGTCAGAAGAGCCTGTCTCGCCAGGCTCCTGGGATACCACCGGAAAAACGAAAGCAAGAAACAAAAACGCACTCAAGATTACTTTAGTCATCATCCGATTCTCCAATAACTGAACTGATGTCGTAACGAAGCGCATCCTGATCCTCTCGATGAGGCCTTTCAGCTTCTATGAAGACGGCATGTAAACCTCGTCACGTCACCCTTAGGAAACGCCATGCCAAGCTTGAACTTTTTCTATTTATCCTTGTAAATCAGCGATATGGAGAGCCGGTATGATACAATTTCGGAAACTCGCCCCCTGCAACATAAGTTGACAGGGTTAGGGCGTACGATTTCGGCGGATGGCTTGAGAATTGGGCCTGTCACGAGATCTCCCGCATGCATAACGGTGCCACCATTGTCGCACCCCTCCGCGGGCTCTTCTAAGTTCCGACTGGATCGAGGGGAGGCTCGTGCTTCAACCGCATGAGCCGTTTGTTCAAGGCCTGCCGCGAGATGCCCAGCAGGTGGGCGGCCACACCCTGATTGCCCTCGGCGCGCCGCAAGGCTTCCGCAATCAGCGCCGTCTCGGTCTCGCGCAGCGTGGGAAGCGCGTCCGGGAATGAGACGGTGAGTGCAGCGGTTTCGGGTAGGTTTTCACTCGGGGCCAGATGGGCGCTCGCTGCTATGGCATCCTTGAAACTCTGCAGCGACAGCGTCCGCCCCTGGTGACGGGTCACTGCGTCGAGGACCAGCGCTTCGAGCTCCCGCACGTTGCCGGGGAAACTGTAGGTCCTCAGCAATTGATAAAGCGCCAGCGGCACGGCCGGCGCCGGCTTGCCGAGCGCGCGGGCGGCCTTCTCCAGGAAGTGATTAACCAATAGCGGCAGGTCCTCCAGACGCTTGTGGAGCGGCGGCAGATGGAGATGATGGGTGCGCAGCCGATAGTAGAGATCCTTGCGAAATGCCCCCTCTTCGACGCGTTGCATCACGTTGTAGTGGGTCGCGACGATGATCCGGGCCCGGTTCCGGCGCGGCTGGTCGGCGCCTAGCGGATAATAGCTGCCGTCTTGGAGGAGGCGCAGCAGCTTCACCTGGGAAGCGGTGCCGAGATCACCGATCTCGTCGAGAAACAAGGTGCCCTCCGCCGCCTGGGTGATCAGTCCTTCCCTAGACCCAGCGGCTCCGGTGAAGGAACCCTTGACATGGCCGAACAAAGTGTCGGAGAACAGAGTATCGTCCAAGCCGGCCACGTTGATCGCCACGAATTCGCCGGAGCGTTTCGACAACCGATGCAGCGCCTTCGCGATGAGCTCCTTGCCGGTGCCGGTCTCGCCCGTGATCAAGACCGGCCAGGGAGATGAGGCAATCGCTTCGATATAGCGAAAGATGGCGAACATCGCCTTGCTCTGGGTGACGATCGCCGCGAAGACTTCTCGCTCATGGGGTGTGTCAGCCAGGAAACGGTCCTTGAGGGATCGCACCTCATCCCGCAGGCTGCGTAGCTCCAGCGCCCGCCGCACGGAGGATACTAGACGTTCGTTCTCCACGGGTTTCACCAGATAGTCGCTAGCACCCACCTGCATGCAGTGGACCGCGGTGTCGAGGTCATTGGTGGCGGTCATCACGATCACCGGGATATCAGGGTAGTCGGCCGCCATCCGCTCTAGGAGCTCCTGACCGGAGAGATGAGGCATGCTGAGATCAAGTAGCACGAGACCAACCGCCTGCTCCGCCAATAACGGCAACACGGCCCGGCTATCCTCCAGGGTCAGGACGTGGGTGATCCCGGCGGTACGCAGCAGCAGGCTGACGCTGCGAAGCAGTTGCGGCTCATCATCAACGATCAGGATGGGAAGCCGTGCGGTGACGGTCTGAACCATGGGCGTCTCTCGTTCGGGTACTCTTCCGTTACACCTTTCCCTCAGAGGAAGAAAACAGAGATTCGGCGGAGGTGGCACAATGGGTTATCGAATGTAATCTCCATAACCTCGTTGAGTCTCAAGCCTCATCTTAACCCTCTCGGGGCTGAATTCGGTTGGCAAGTCAACAGGGTGCCGGAAATAGGTTGAATACCAGAAATCTACCCGTCGGTATTTGAGTCGGGCGTAGGTGCTGACGACAGAGCCGGAGACTCGACAGAACTCGGCAGAATCACCGCCACGCTCGTGCCCCGACCGGGATTGGAGGAGAAAGACAGACGTCCCCCTTGAGCTTGCACCAGGGAAGAGCTGATGGCGAGGCCCAAACCCGTCCCCCCGCTCGTCTGCTTGGTGGTAAAGAAGGGATCACACAGGCGCGCCAAGTGCTCCGGTGGAATGCCAATACCTTCGTCCTCTGCGATGAAGACCACACCGGTGGCGGCGGGATCGAAACGCGTGGAGACCGTAACTCCTCGACTCGGCTCGGGCAGCGCCTCGAGGGCGTTGGTCAGCAGATTGACGACGACCTGCTCGAAATGCTGCGGATCACCGCGCACCGGCGGAAGTTCGGGAGCGAGATTGACGCGGAACCGATTGGTTCTCTTTTGGATCAGGTGCGCGAGCAGGCGCAGAGCATGCCGCACGGCATCGTTGATATCGAATTCAACCCGCGAACCGGGTGGGCTGGGTCGTGTGAAATCCCTGAGGTCATTGACGATCCGCTCGATGCGGAGAGCGCCGTCATGGACATCCTGCATGAGAACCGGGATAGCCTCCCGCATCTCCCGGTAGGGCAAGCCGGCCAGGAAAAATTCGCCGTGTACCTGGTGATGGGCATCGAGGATCGCAACCGCGCCGGCCCAAGCCTCCCGCAGCAGGCGGACATTCGTCAGCACTAGCTGGTTGGGATTATTGATCTCGTGCGCCACCCCGGAAATCAGCGTGCCAAGGGCCGTCATCTTGTTGGCTTGGATCAGTTGCAGTTCCTGCTGCCGGGTTTGTTGTTCCAGATACTTGCGTGCTGTCATGTCACCGATCGAGCCGGCCATGCGATAGACCCGGCCGTGTTCATCGCGCAGCCCCAAGCCCCGGATGAAGGTCCAACCCACCTCCTGATCAGGTTTAATTATCCTGACCTCGCACTGGAAAAACTCGGTGTCACCGCGCAGATGAGACCTTAGCATCTCCCGGAAGCGTGCACGATCGTCCGGATGTATGCAGCTTTGCCACGTCGCTCCGGTGAGCGTGGATAATGCCGTGTCCAGGCCCAACAGTCGGCGAGCGTGCTCCGACACATGGACGAGATCGGGTTCGACCAGCCAATCCCACAGCCCTTCGTTGGCACCCCGCATCGCGAGCAGGTAACGCTCTTCGCTCTCGCGAAGGGCCGTCTCCGTACGGCGGCGCTCGTCTATCTCATGCTCCAGCGCTTCATTGGCCAACCTCAGAGTGCGCGCATTCGTCTGCAAACGCCAGAACAGGTAAATGAGATAACCGAGCAGCGCCACCGCCGTCAGATACAGCAGCGAGCGAAACAAGCGGGCACGTGCTTCGAGTTGCCGGTGGTAGCGTAATAGCGCATCCTGCAGATCCCGCGCCTTGGCAGTCGTCGGAGCAGTGATAAGTTCGCGTGTCAGTGCATCCATTCGCGGCAGCGCGGCGACAATGTAGCGTCCATGCACGGCCAGACTTTGCAGGTCCGGGCGGAGATCTGGTGTTGTCGGCAGGCGGGCGAGCAACGCCTGGATCTCATTGCCTACCGCGTTCTCGGGCGTCTCCATGAAGCGCAGCAATGCCGCCGTCAGCGTCCCGAGTTTGCTCACCAGAGCCCTGTGCCCGGCCTCTGCACTCCGCCTGTGAAGGCGATGCGTAATATGAATGACGTAGACTAGCGAATTGTGAAGCAGGGCATTGTTGGACTTGAAGTCTTCGAGCTGAGCCGTCTTTTGTTGCAGAGCCGCGGCCAGGGCAGCCAAGTCTGGCTCCAGATGTTTCCTATCCTCCGTCGGGATGGTCGCGCTCTGCTGCTGCAGGGCTTTCACTGCATCCGCCAGTTCCGCGCTGATCCGCGCCAAGGTATCGTAATGACTGAGGAGCCCGGCGCGCGCGAGCAGCACATCGCGGTTGAGCTCGGCGTCATGGAGCTTGAATGCATCAAGCGGCCGATACATGCTCTCGAGTAACGCCAGGTCGAGGCTCCGGCTCTGGAACCAGAGGTAGGTGAGAAGTATGAGCAGACCGCTGACGATGATCAGCCGTCTCACAACTACGCTGATCACGGTGCCTCCTGGGCGAGTGCGGCCAGCGGCCGGCCTCGGAACTCCCCGGTCAGGGTATGCAGAAATCGCACGATCAGATCGACCTCTTGGGGGCTCAACCGTCGCCCCAATTGCACCCGCGCCATGGTGGCCACCGCTTCCTTCAATGTGTGTGCACGGCCATCGTGAAAATAAGGGGCGGTCAGGGCGACATTGCGGAGGCTCGGCACGCGGAACACTTCCCGGTCGTGGGCCAGTTGGGTCACCTCGAAGCGTCCAAGATCGATGCGTTCGGCGGGACTTCGAGGTTCATCCGGGTCTTGAAAGACCCCGAACTTCTGAAACAGATTGCCACCCACATTGATCCCCTGATGGCAGGCTGCGCAACCGTAACTTTTGAAGAGTTCGTAACCCTTGAGTTCGTCGGCGCCGAGCGCTCGATGCTCTCCGCGAAGATAACGGTCGAAGCGGGCGTTGGGCGTGACCAATGATTGTTCAAAGGAAACAAGCGCATCGATCAGGCTCGCGGAGCTTAGACCTTCGGGGTAGAGAGCCCGGAAGGCAGCCGGATAGTCCGGATCGGCACGCAGCTTCCCGATGAGTTCCGGCCAGGTGTTATTCATCACCTTGGGGTTGAGCAGCACCCTTTCGGCCTGCACCTCCAGGCTTGGCGCCCCGCCATCCCAGTTGAAGAAGGCGTTGAACGCCACGTTGAAGACCGTAGGCGCATTGCGCGCCAGGGCATCGCCCTGCGCGCCCATGGAATGAGGCACAGCATCGTCGCCACCCTCGGCCAGCTGATGGCAGGTGGCGCATGACAAGGTATTGTCGCGCGACAGCCGGACATCCTGAAACAGACGTTCCCCCAGCGCGACCTTCGCCGGATTCTGATCGATGGCGGAAGGCAGGGGAACAATGGGCTCCTGGGTCTCGGGGGTTGTCTCACCCGATCGGTAGGCAAGCGCTTCAAGGTCAGGCGGTGCACTCGCTGCCCGAAGGCTCACGACGAGACTTAGGCTGGACACGAAGGCAACGCCATGCCGTTTTGGGTCTGCCTTACCCCGGCGGCGGTCCGGTAACGCTCCCTTCACCATGTCTCCTCCCGAATCCCGAGGGTTTAGGGTCCCACAAGACGAAGAGTAGCCCACCATCCCTATCCTCAGCAGCTCGAGTCGGGTGATGCCCGCCATGCCGTCCGGTGGCCCTGTTCTTTGGAACCCTCCGAGAGAGGAGATAGTTAATCCAAGGAGTAAGGCTTAAGCAAGTCAGGCGGCATCCTTTTCCTCCTGGATGCGCCGGAGACGCCAGACGTGTTCGGCCTCGACGCGCTCCGCGTCCCGCTTGACCTTTAAGTAGCGGCGGACGAAGTCGCCCGTAATGTCCCAATGCGCGGTGGTACGGCGGCCATCGAGGAGCCCGCCCCATGAACGGAGCATCTCGAGGGCTGGATATCGGCGTCCATTACCAATTCTCCGCAAAAGGCCCCGTCCCTTCAGAGCGGGTTCGAGGCCCGCCCCAATATCTTACGCATGTCTGCAAGATGCCATATAACAGCCACATGGCCACCGCAAGACGCTCAAACTCCCTTTTCATCGCCTAAATCAAGCGAAGGCGGAAGAATTTGCGCGCCTTCAGGAACTCAACACGGCGGTCGCCAACTCGATCCTGGCCATTCAAAGCCGGAATGCCGGGCGCTCACGAGCAAATCGTTCGCCCATATCGAAATTGGCTCGGCCTGGATCAATTAGACCCTCCGCAACGCCAATGCCCGCACCAAGGTCAAGCAATTCCGTTGCCTGCCCTTCGAGACCAACAATCAGAACTGGACCCTGCACAAGGTCGGCGAGACCTACTCGGTGTCATTCGGGTTATGGCGCGGTATCAAACAGCGTGTTCCCACCGATAGAACGCCTGCAAAATCGTTTTACGGACATGGATTGTCGGATCGCCCTGTCGGACACCCGTCCTATGCTGACAGTTAATCCTTTTGTAAGCGTATTGGCGACACGCCAATTCCATTGGCATCGATAATGTCGGGAATGGCGACCGTTCTGAAGGTCTTCAGATCCAGCAGAACTACCCCGCCTGACCGAGGCGCGGCATTCGGTGGCAACAATTCCGGCGGCACCAGGACATTCGAGACCCAGGCGCGCCTTCCCTCCGGAGCCATCATGAGAGGGCTGCCGGTTTCAATCCGGTGCGCAATCCTTCCTGTCGCAGCATCGATTACCAGAACGACGCCATCCAGCACCGCGGGCGCCAATATCCAGCGGCCGTCGGGAGTCGCTGAAGGATAGAAGATTTGGCCTACGCCAAGATTTCCGATCCGGGATTCGACCGCCAGGTCGCGTGGATTCAGGAAGACCAGTTCGTTCCTACCGCCGACAATGAGGTGCCGGCGGTCCCATGTCCAGGCAAGTCCGCGCGGGGCGGCGACGGCCGCCGATGCCATGATGGCACCCTGGTCCGGATCGATCCGCAGCACGGCACCAGTCGTGGTGAACGCGAACAATGCGGTGCCTTCCGCATCGAAGATGAAGTTGTGCACGCCGTGCGGAAGCGTGAACGTACGCAGCACCGCTCCAGAGGCGGCGTCGAAGACCACCATTCCTTCCGTGCCCACTTCCGCGTTGGTGAACAACTCCCGGTATCGCGGCGGCCGCAGCTTCAAGCCGTGCGGGGCGGTATAGCCGGACGGCAGAGCAAACCGCGTGCACTCGGTGCCGCGCCTCACATCCAGGACGGAGATCGTGGTGCCGGGCGTGCCGATTTGATGGTTGACCTCCAAGAGTCCGAAGTTCGAGACGAACGCGGTTCTGCCGTCCGGTATCAGCTCAATCTCGTGCGGCTTTTCGCCCACGGCGATGACCTTTCGGCGCTGCGGATTGGCCGTCGAAAAGGCAATCACCCGCCCCAGTCCTTCCTGCACCACCAGCACCGAGCGTTCTTTCCACGCATGGTGCGCTCCGGCCTGAGACTCACTCTGTTCAACCTCTCCTGCGAAGTTGGATGAAGCGAAGCCTACCGCAATGACCAAAACGGCGAGTAATCTGAGGCTTACTATATGAATACTGTGGTACACAAGGAGAATCCTCCTGAATGAAGGCGTCAGCAATGGGACATGGTCAAGTGGCTCATCGAATTGCTACCTGGCCTCGCGATAGACGAATTTTTCGAGGGAAACCCTATATCTTTCACGGCCTGGATAGTAGCGGATGCAGTATTCGGTGGGGTAATAGCCGCTGCGCTCCCAGGCTGCCGGCAGCGAGAACGCCTTGCATTCATTCGGCTGGTTCAGCAAGAAGTCATTTGCAATCATCGGCTCGTAAAAGATGATATGTCCATCATACGCACCGTAAATAAACGAGTGAGTGAACTCCGCCTGTGGCGGATCAGCCAATTCGGGTGCGGCCGAATCGACCAAATGGTCGCCCATCGCCGCGACAGCATCGCCCACACTTATGTAATTCGCCGGCAGGTAGGGGGCCGGCACCGGCTTGGTCGCGCGCTCGAAATCTTCGCAGTTGATGAGCGCGCCACACGGTCCGGGACGAATCGCCTGGATGTCCTCCTCAGTTGCCACATAAAAGTGAAAGTCAAAATGGGGCACCTTCCAAATCGCCGGCGGGTGCCCATGGGGATTCCAGTTAAGCGTCGCCCACTTGAAGGGGATGTCGGCGTTTTGGATCACTTCCCGTGGTAAGGACAGGACAAGCTCATAATCACCGATGCACTCGTCCACCTCTGTCGTGCCATTGCCGTTGCCGTCAAAGCAGCGACTCTCCAGGTTCGGCTCCGTCGGCAGACCTTCCAGCATCCCTTGCGTGTAGATTATGCCAATGCTAGCGGGGCTGCCGTCGGCATTGAGTTTGGCATAAGTGCGCACCTTGCCTCGGCCCATCCTTCCACGCTCGCCGTAGAGGTAATCGGGGTGCTTCTTGTGAACTTCCGGGCGCCCCCGGTCTGTCCCACGCTCAACGGATGAGGAGTGGGCCAACGCCAACGAGGCCGGTGCTCCGGTAATGGCGAGGCTAATCACCAGTGGGCCGAGCTTCCTTAGGGTCTTCGTCGATTTCGCTAG
>CADDYU010000133.1 GCA_902810705.1 Methylococcaceae bacterium | reverse complement strand
GATTTCAGCTATACCAACCAGCGGCGCTATGGGCTCCGTTACGCCTGTTGCGGCGACGCCGCGGGCTTTCTCGATCCCGTCTTTTCGTCCGGCGTATTTCTGGCCTTCACCAGCGCGGCGCGTGTCGCCGATCGCCTGCACCAGGCGTTGGAGGAAGGCCGCGAGGCGGACCCGGAACTACACGCGGTCGATGACCGGGATTACCTTCTGGGCTTCAACAGCATGCGCCTCTTCGTCGAGCGGTTTTACCAATCGGACATGGTACACAACCTGTTCTTCGGAGCCGACAAGCACCCCCGACTCAAGGACGAGATCGCCCGGCTTTTGGCGGGCGATCTGTGGAGCGGAAACAACGCCTTGCAGAACAGCCTGCTGGCGAATCGGCGGATCGTGAAAGCACCGGACGAGGTGGAGTCGGATCTCCTCACGCCGGATCCGGTTTAGGCAGCGAGTGCCGCTTACCGGGCCAATGAAGGCCTCATGGCCCTCAGCTGGCGATGTCGATGACCTTATCGTTTCGGAATCGAACGACGAATCGGTCATAGCGCGACGACCAGTAAGTCCATTCGTCGGACCGGAGGCTGGGCGTCTGGTGGGAAGGCGGATAGCCGATGGCCGCCAGCACGGCTTTCTTGCTCATGCCTTTCCGGACCTGCCCGGCCAGAATGCTTTCCCGCTCTTCCGGGCTGAACCGGGACAAATCCACCTTTCTTTTGCCGAAGATCTTGCGGAACGCCTGCTGGCTGTCCTCGCCGGTATGCTTCTGCATGTTCACGACGGTCAAAGGCTGGGTGTTCTCCGCCAGTCTCGTCACGATACGTTTTCTATCGATGGATACCAATGTCACCGGGGTATTGATGGGTATCAAGGCCCCGCGGCGATAATTGGTGGTGCGGAATTCGTTTTTCTCCTCGAAAAGGCTGAACTGAGTATAGTAAGTTCCGCCGATCTCAATATCCGAAGCCAGTTCTCCCGGCTTGTACTGCCTTGCGCAGGCGCCAAGCCACAGCAGCAGCAGGATGACAATAAACCGCTGAATCCCTCTTTTAGGCATCGCTTTATTCCTTGTCGTTGGTTATTAATGGGCTTGGAATCGAGGCCCACCTGATTTACACCTCGAGCGATCGGCCTAAAAACGCCGGAAGGCCGATTCGGCTGGCTAGCGTTCGCTTGAGAATTCCTCCAGTCTTTCCAAAAAAACCCTGGGCGAGGCATAGCACATTTCCCCATTATCCAGGTTGACGGCCACCTGAATGCTATGGGCTTTCACGAGCGTTTCCCCGGTTTCCGCGTCGCGGACCTGATATTTGATCTTCATCCGGTATTCCCACTCGACCAATTCCGCCTCGACCCGGATTCTTTGCCGGAAGCGGGCGGGCCGTAGGTATTTCAAATGCAGATCGACGATCGGCCAGACATAGCCGGTGTTTTTCATGGCGAGATAATCGTAGCCGATCTTCTCCAGCAGCGCGCAGCGGGCTTCCTCGAGGTATTGGCAATAATGTCCGTGCCAGGCGATATCGAGCATGTCCACGTGGTGAAAAGGTATCTGCGTTTCGATTTCCGCCCGCACCGGCGCGCGATGGGTCATCTCGGTTCCCTCAAGACCGGCCGGCCGGAAGCGAATCCCAGAAGCGGTAGAAGTTGAACCATTGCAGCGGCGCCCGGCGGCAATGAAATTCGAGGCGTTCCGCGAAGTGCCGGGCCCAGCCCGCCAGCTCCAGGTTTCTTTTAAGCTCGCCGCGAGGCAGGGAAATTCGCTCGGCGAATGGCTCCACATAGATGTGATGACGCTCCTCGTAGGGATAGCTGAAGAGGGTATACACCGGGCACTGGAGCAGGGACGCCAAGAGATAAGGCCCTTGGGGCAGATCGGCCGGTTCCCCGAGAAAACTGACCCTAACGGTCCGTCCCTGGCTTTGCACCGGAATCCGGTCGCCCACCAGAACCAGAAACTCCCCCCGCTCCACCTTGTCCTTGAGCACGATCGCGAGGGCGGGATTCAATTCCGTCACCTGTATCAGTTCGATCTTGCCTCCGCGATCGACGCTGCTTAAAAGCCGATTGAACTTCTCGGCGTGCTTGGTGTGGACGAGGATATTGAGCCGGATCAGGCCCCGCAAATCCGCCAATGCCCGGCAGATTTCCAGGTTGCCGATATGCCCCCCGAGCAGGATGGCGCCCCGCCCTTGGTCCATGAGCTCGAGCAGCAGCCGGCGATTGTGAAACTCGATGCGGGCGGGGTCCGGCTGGTCCAGCCAGACCGCGATTTTATCCAGCACGGTTTCGGCGAAGGCGTAGAAATGGCGATAGCTCTCCCAGGGTCTCCCGCTGATTCGAAGTTCCGGATAATACCGGCCCAACTGCCGTAAATACTGCCGCGAGGCCGCGCGGGCCTCGGCATGGGTGAGAAAGAAATAGGCGGCCACCGGGTGCAGAATCAAGCGAACGGCGGATCGGCCCAGGCGCTTATAAACGAACAACAGGGCCCGCATTCCCCAAAGCCGCCCCGTTCTTCCATGACCGCCCAATGGACGGCTGGGTCTTTGAAGGGGTTGCGACGCCGCCCCAAAAGTCCGGGCAAGCGCCACAGCATGCCTAAAAACAGCCTGGCATGGGTGAGGCTAAGCAGGAGGTTATCCTTGACCAGACGGAAATGAGAGATTCCATCCTCCGGATAGGACACGCGGGTGGGAATGGAAATGATCGGAGTCCCTTGCCAATGCAGCCGGACCAGAATCTCCACGTCGAATTGCATGCGATCACCGAGCGGGACGGTTTGGATGAGCCGCGCGCAGGTCTCCACGGGATAAACCCGATAACCGCACATCGAATCCTGGATATCGAACGACAGGGTATTGACCCATACCCAGAAATGTGTCAGATAGCGGGCATAATAGCGGCTCTTGGGGATGGAATCGTCATAGACCGGGCGTCCGGTCACGAGGGCTTCGGGATAGGCTTCGGAAATTTTCAAAAAACCCGCCAAATCCCCGATAGCGTGCTGCCCATCCGCATCGATTTGCACGGCATGGCTGAAGCCCCGCTGCCGGGCGGCGAGTAATCCGATCTTGACCGCGCTGCCCTTGCCCCGGTTGTGTTCCTGCCGGATGTACTGCAACCACGGCTCGCGCGCCGCCAAATCGCGGAGAATCTCGGCGCCGCCTTCATCGCTGCCGTCGTCGACCAAGATACAGGGAATCCGATGGGGTTTCAGCCGGGCGATAACGCCAGGCAGCGCCGTCTCGTGGTTATAGACGGGAATAATGACGCAAGGATGGTATTCAATGTCCATAGAAGTAGATTCGGCCCGAACTGCACTCGCGGCGTTCCGTTCGGAAGGCGAACAGCAGCTTCTCCACCGCCGGCTGATAATTCAAATGCAGCCGCAGCCGCTGCCGCGGCAGGATGAGCTCCTTGAATTTGACCGCTTCCATATGATGGAAAGGCAATGACAGATTTAGTTTCTCGCGGGCGAAGTGGACGGCCCAGTGAATCTGCACCACGCCCGGCACGATGGGAACCCCGGGAAAATGGCCGGGAAAATACTCCAGCAATTCCGGTATGTGCAAATCCAGAATCGCGTTATTCCCATCGATTCGTTCATTCAGTATCTCCGGCCACAAAATCGGAGACGCGCCGCTAGGCATGTCGCAAACTCTTTCTTACCCGCTTCCGAACCCGCATCTCGGCGCCCATGAGAAGGCCTATGAGAATATACGAGATCAGCCCGTTGTAGAGGCCCCATAGCGCGATATCTCCGTACCAAACCGTGAGCGCGGAAATCAGGCCATTCCCGAGGAAAAACCCGCACCAGACCAAGGTCACTTTGCGCGTATAAGCCACGCCTTGTGGCGGCAAGTCCGGCTCCTCGAGGCGCGCCAGCCGCTCAGCGATGGTCGGGGGATTAAGGAGACTATGGGCGAATAGCGCCAGGAAGGCCGCGTTGACGAATACCGGGTAAGCCAGCAGGCCGAGGCTATGATCAACCCAGCCGGCGGCCGCGAAAAAAGCTCCGCCCGCGATCAAAAATCCCCCTCGGCCTTCCCCCGCCCCACGTTTCCAGCGCAGCAGAAACGCCAGCATCAGCCCCAGCGCCAAATACCGGGGCCGCACCTGGCCTATTCCCCAATAAACCAGTACCGGGTAAAGCAGGGTAATCAGGACGGCCAGACCGTTTCGCATGGCCGTCAGGACGGGTACAGCTTGCGAAGGGTATCCACCACGTCCTGAACGGTGCGGACGTTCTTGAAGTCCTCCGGCTGGATGCGCCGGCCGGTCACCTCGCGGAGCTTGACCATCAAATCCACGGCGTCGATGCTGTCGATATCCAAGTCCCGGCTCAGGGAGGCCGTAAGGGAAATCGCCTCGGCGTCGATTTCGAACATTTCCGACAATAGCGTTTTTAAGGTCTGAAAAATCTGGTCGCGGTTCTGCATATTGCGGTTGACTAGGATTACGCTGCGCTCGTTAAGTGAATTTCGATTAAGGGGCTAAGAAGCGCCGGATTTCAGCCGCGCGATCGTCCATGAATTTTCGCCTGCTCTAGAAAATAGCCTTGCAGATACTGGGTGAGCTTTCTCGAAGCGATGGCCCGGTTACCCGGCTCGTCCTGTACGCGCGGTTTGATCTCTTCCCCGACATGGAACGTATAGTGTACCCGCGAGGGCGGAACGTAGTACCACCGGTCCTGCTTGGTCAACCACGAGGGAGAGCAGTGGATGTACACCGGGAGGATGGGCGCGCCGGACCGGAGCGCGACGTTCGCCGCGCCGCGCTGGAACGGCCGGGCCTCGGCCGGCGGTGTCCGGGTGCCTTCCGGAAACACGATCAGCGAGCTGCCCTGGTCCAGTTCTTCGGCGCAGCGGTCCAAGAGAGCCTTGGGATCCGTGGCGTAGACGTAATCCACCGCCCGGATCGGGGGGCGCAGGAAGAGATTGCGGGCCAGGGCCGGCTTCACGACGCAGGTGGCGTTTGGAATCAGGGAGATCAGGAATACCGCATCCAGCAGCGAAGGATGATTGGCCACCACCAGCCGTCCCGGACGGTTCAGGCGCTCGGCATTCCGCACCTCGTAGGTCAGAAGGCCCACTCCCCGCAGAATGGCCAAATAGACGCCGAGCACTCCATGCATGAGGCGCCGGGCCCGCCGTTTCCTGTGGGGTCCCCTGCCCAGGAATGCCGCGACCAGCGGAAACAGGATGATCCAGGCCACGGCGCCCGCGCCGAACAGGGCAAAACAGAAGGCGGTGGCACAGAGCCGCCAGGCCCGGTCGAGGCGCTCGAACATGGCCGATCTCGAAACGCTCAGGAGCGCTCGTCCCAGCGCCGGAAGATCAGGGAGGTATTGATGCCGCCGAACGCAAAGTTGTTGCTCATGATGTACTCGGTGTCGATCGCCCGCATCTCGCCGGTGATGTAGGCCAGCTCCGCGCAGCGGGGGTCGGGCCGGTCGAGGTTGAGGGTGGGATGAAAGCGGCCTTCCCGCATCATATGGATGCCGGCCATGGCTTCCAGCGCGCCGCAGGCCCCCAGCGTATGGCCGGTGTAGCTCTTGAGGCTGCTGATGGGCGTTCCGGGGCCGAAAACCGCCCGCGTGGCATGGCTTTCGGCGATATCGCCCTGCTCCGTGGCCGTGCCGTGGGCGCTGACATAGCCGATGCGGGCGGTCTCGAGGCCTGCGTCTCGCAGCGCCAGGCGCATGGCGGTCTCCATGGTCTTGGGGTTCGGCTGGGTCACATGGGCTCCGTCGGAATTGGTGCCGAATCCCGTCACTTCCGCGTAGATCCGCGCCCCCCTGCGGTGGGCGTGGCCGAGCTCTTCCAGCACCAAGGCGCAGGCCCCCTCGCCGATCACCAGGCCTCCCGGTCCCGGTCGAAGGGGCGCGGCGTCCGATGCGGTTCGCCGTTCCGCGTGCTGGTGGCGTAGAGCGCGTCGAAGGTGGCCGCCTCGGTGGGACACAGCTCGTCCGCCCCGCCCGCCAGCATGACATCCTGCAGGCCGAACTTGATGGCCTCGTAGGCGAAGCCGATGGCCTGGCTGCCGGAAGTGCAGGCGCTCACCGAGGGAACGATGCGCCCGCGAATCTTGAAGAACAGGCCGACGTTCACCGCCGTGGTGTGGCCCATCATCTTGAGGTAGGTCGTCGCGTTCAGCGTGCCGATGTCGCTGTTGACCAGCATGGCGCCGTATTCGGCGATGGCCGGGGTGGAACCCACCGAGGAGCCATAGGCCACCCCCGTGCGTCCGCCTCCAAGCTCGGGGTCGCCCAGGAGCTTCGCATCTTCGAGGGCCAGTTCCGTCGCGCGTACCGCCAGCAGCGAGACCCGGCCCATGCTGCGGGTATTCTTGCGGGTGTAATGCTCCGGCAGGGCAAAGTTTTCGACCGGCGCGCCCAGCCGGGTGAGGAGCCCCGCATAGCGGTCCCAGTCGGCCATGAGCCGAATGCCGGACCGCATCCTCCACAGACTGGCCCGCATGGCCTCCCAATCGTTGCCGATCGGGGACAGGCCGGCCATGCCGGTCACCACCACGCGCTTGGTCAAGAAAGCCCCCCGTTCACCGAAATGACCTGCCGGGTGATGTAGCCGGCCTGATCCGAGAGCAGAAACGCGACCAGGGCGGCGACCTCTTCAGGAGCGCCCAGGCGGCGCAGGGGTATGGATTTGACAAGGTCGTCCAAGGGCAGATTTTCCAGCATCTCGGTTTCGATGAGCCCGGGCGCGACGCAATTGACCGTGATGCCGCGCTTTCCCAATTCCAGGGCCAGGGCCTTGGTGGCGCCGATGATTCCGGCCTTGGCGGCGCTGTAGTTCACCTGTCCCCGGTTGCCCGAAAGCCCCGATTCCGACGACAGGGTCACGATGCGGCCGGGTTTCCGCCTTTGGATCATGGGCATGATCACGGGATTCAGGACGTTGTAGAAACCGTCGAGGTTGGTATGCAGGACCAGGTCCCAGTCCTTGCCGGTTAGGGCCGGGAAAACATTGTCCCGCGCCAGCCCGGCGTTGCAGACCACTCCGTAATAGGCGCCGTGCGCCTCGATATCCAGGGTGAGGCTGTCCCGAGCGCCGTCGCGGTCGGCCAAGTCGAATTGCAGAATTCGGCAACCGGCGCCCAGGGCGACGATCTCGTCCCGGACCCGTTCGGCTTCCGCCCGGCGCGCTCGACAGTGCAGCACGATATCGTAGCCCTCCCGCGCCAAACGCAAGGCGATGGCCTTGCCGATGCCGCGGCTGGAGCCGGTCACCAATACGGACAGCCTGCTCATAAGCCTCTCTCGGCCAAATAAGCCCTGGAATCCAGGGGCAGAAAAACGTTCAGCCTCGCCGCCGCCGTGATCGCGCCGCCATCGATCCCGCAATCGAACACCGATAGGCCATTCGCGCCTTCCAGGTTGCGCTCGGCGCGGACCCTGAGCCTCGCACCCACGGGAAAAGCGGGCACCGAGCATTCATAAAAGCGGGTACCCAGAAGGAAGCCCAAATCCACCGCCTGGCCCCGGAGCTTTCTTCGATAGCCCGCATAGGCGGCCACGGTCTGCGCCATGTATTCCAGGCCGACCCAGGCCGGCACCGCGCCAACGGAATCGACAAACAATCCATCATCTCTCACTAGAAGTTCGGTGACGATGTGGCCCTCGCCGATTTCGACCACTTTGTCCAGAAGCACCATTCTTCCGGATTGAGGCAACAGTTCCGAGACCGTATAGGGAATCTCCGGGCAATCTTTCGTAGGGGGTGCGTGTAAGGGCTGGGAAAGCATGGTTGTTACAGCGAGCAAGCGAATGGCTAAGACATTATTTTAGAGGATATGCCGGCCGATCTCCCGCCTTGACGGCGATCGGCCGATGTATTCCACTTGATCTTCGGCTTAATCCATTGTTCGGCGGCGGGGAAAGGCGCCCGGACTACTCGAACTCAGCACGCTTATGTCTAAGCAGGAAGACGCGCCCTTACAGGCCGGCGGCTCCGCCAAAAGCCAAGATCTTAGGAACACCGACGACTTGTTCGCCATCCGCGGGGGAGCAACGCTGGACCGGGGCCGGCTGTGGCTCGACGTTCGGAATCTCGCCCGAGAGCTGCCGCCTAGGCCCTACGTTCTCAACCTGTGCGAGGATCGTTACCTGTTTTGCATTACCTTTCTGGCGGCCCTCTGCCGGGGGCAGGTGAGCCTGCTGCCGCCCTCGGACCAGGCGGGCGTGCTGCGGGATATCCTCGACGAATTTCCGGAAGGCTATGTGGCGTCCGACCGGGAGCGGCCCCCGCTTGCCCGTCCCCGGTTCCAAGTGAGGCCGCCGCATGTCGCCGGGACCGCCCCGGCCATGGATTTCGAGGCCGGACAAACGGCCGTGATCGCCTTTACGTCCGGCTCCACCGGCCGACCCAAGGCCTGCCTGAAGACCTGGGGAACCCTCAAGACCGCCGCCCAACTGGCGCTGCGCGGCCTCACTCTGGAAAACGCCCGTCTGACCGTGATTTCCACCACGCCTCCCCAGCATATGTACGGCCTGGAAACCTCGGTGCTCTGGCCCTTGTTTTCCCCTCTGGTATTGCACGCCGGCCGCCCCTTCTTTCCCGAGGACATCCGCCGGACCGTAGGGAACGCGCCGCTCCCCTGCCTGCTCGCCACCACGCCGACCCATTTGCGGGCCTTGGTCAGAACGGAGGGCGAATGGAAGAATCTTTGCGGCGTGATCTCGTCCACCGCGAATCTGGCCGAAACCTTGGCGCGGCGCGCGGAACAAACGACCGGCGTCTCCTTACGGGAGATCTACGGAAGCACCGAGACCCTGTCGTTCGCCATGCGGCAAACCGCTAATGAAGGCTTATGGCAACCGTATCCAGAGGTGATCTTGAGTCAGGACGGCGAGGGCGCGGTCCGTCTGACGGCCCCGCACCTGGATGAGCCGGCCCACCTCGAGGACCTTTTTCAAGTCGAGCCCGACGGACGCTTCGCGGTCCTGGGCCGCAGCGGCGATTTGGTGAAAATCGGCGGAAAACGGAGCTCCTTGGCCGAGTTGAACCGGCGCTTGACCGATATCGAGGGGATTGCCGACGGCCTGTTCTTTACCGTGGAAGACGAACGGGGCGAATGCCGCCTGGCGGCCGTGGTAGTGAGTGCGTTGAGCCGGGGGGAGATATTGGCCGCGCTGCGGCCGGTCATGGATCCAGTGTTCTTGCCCAGGCGCATCCATTATCTGGAAGAGATTCCGCGCACGGCCGTTGGCAAAGTGGCCAAGGAGATGCTGGAGAAGTTGCTGTCATCCCTTGATCGGCCGAATCGATGAGCTTTTCTCCGGAGCGCAGCCCCATTCCATTGTCCGCGTCTTCAGACGAGGCGCGGCGGCTCGGCGGGACTTCCGAGAGGCAGCGCCAACGCCGGAGATTCTCCCAGCCCGTGCGGCCGAATGCCGAGAGGGGGCCGACCTCGATCAAGTTGAACAGCTGCTTTTCCAGCAGCTTCTGCTGGCGCAGGAACACCGCCAGGCTTTCCTCAAGGTAAGCGCTCATGAAGCCCTGCATGGCGTCGCCGTAGATGCGGATGATCTGTTCCAGGACTTCGCGGGTGAAGATGGGCTGGCTCCGTTCTTCCTGCTCCAGGAAGATCTGAAGCAGGAGGCTGCGGGTGATGTCCGCGCGGGTTTTGGCGTCCACCACGCGGAATTTGGCGCCTTCCCTGACCAGCCGCCGAATATCTTCGAGTGTGACATACGCGCTGGTCACCGTGTCGTAAAGTCGGCGATTGGGGTATTTCTTGATGATTCGTTCTTTTTCCATCGGTCGGCGGTCAACCGATGTGCTGTCCGCCGTTGATAGAAATATCCGCGCCGGTGATGAAGCCCGATTCTTCCGCGGCCAGGAAAGCGACCAGCCGGGCGATTTCCGAAGGCTTGCCGAATCGGCCGATGGGAATTTCCGCCAGAATTTTGGCCCGATGTTCCTCGGGCACGGCCATGATCATCGGCGACTCGATATAACCCGGCGAAATAGTATTGACGGTGACACCTTTTCGCGCCCCCTCTCGAGCCGCGGACATGGTGAAACCATGGATCCCAGCCTTGCTGGCGGCGTAGTTGGCCTGGCCGAATTGGCCTTTTTGGCCGTTCACCGAGGAGATGTTGATAATGCGGCCGAACCCGCGGTCCATCATCCCGCCGATGACGACATGAGTGGTGCTGAATACGCTATCCAGGTTGGCGGATATCACCTGGCGCCATTGTTCGGGCGTCATTTTACGCAGGGTGGCGTCGCGGGTGATGCCGGCGGCGTTGACGAGGATATCGATCGGACCGATTTCCGTCTCGATACGCGAAAGGACTTCGGCGGTTTCGTCGAAATTGGCGACATCGCAGCCGTAAACTTTCGCCTCATAACCCTCGCGCTTGCGGGCGGCTTCCCAATCCTCGGGCACGCAATCCGGCGTACCCGGCAGGCATAACGCGACCACCCGATGACCTGCCGCGGCCAGATGCTTGCAGATTTCGGTCCCGATGGTTCCGGTTCCCCCGGTGACTACAGCGACTCTTCCCGTCATGACAAGACTCCTCACCTTTTCAAAAACAGCGATAGATAAAAAACCTGCTGCCTTACGGGCGAAGCGAGGTATGCAAATTCCTCACCCTGACGAAACCACGACGTCGGTAACTGCAGTCTCCGAGAAAACCAAGGCCAATCAGCGCTCCACGGCAATGGCGATGCCTTGGCCGCCACCGATACAGAGAGTGGCAAGGCCCTTTCGCGCATCGCGCCGCCGCATTTCGTGCAACAGGGTCACCAGCACGCGGGCCCCGGACGCGCCGATGGGGTGGCCCAAGGCGATGGCTCCGCCGTTGACGTTGACTTTCGACGTATCCCAGCCGAGTTCGCGATTGACGGCGATGGCTTGGGCGGCAAAGGCCTCGTTGGCCTCGATCAGGTCCAGGTCTTCGATGTCCCAGCCGGCTTTTTGCAGGGCCCGCCGACTCGCATCGATCGGCCCAACCCCCATAATGGCGGGATCGACCCCCGATGAGCCGACGGCCGCGATGCGGGCCAGGGGGCTCAGGCCTAGCCGGTTCGCCGTGCGCTCCGACATGACCAGTACCGCGGCGGCGCCGTCGTTGATGCCCGAAGCGTTGCCCGGCGTCACCGTGCCGTTCTTCCGAAACGCCGGTTTCAATTTGGCAAAGGAATCGAGAGTAGCGCCAAAGCGCGGAAATTCGTCGGTATCGAACTGAACCGTGGCTCCCTTGGGTTGGGAAATTTCGATGGGCACAATCTCGTCCTTGAATTTTCCGGCCTTGATTGCGGTCTCGGCTTTTCGCTGCGAGGCGAGCGCGAATTCATCCTGTTCCTCGCGGGAAATGCCGAACCGATCGACGATATTTTCGGCCGTGCAGCCCATGTGGATTTCATTGAAGGCGTCCCAGAGCCCATCGGTGATCATGGTATCGACGAGATTCCAGTCCCCCATGCGCTGGCCGGTACGGGAATTGGGCAGGACGTGCGGGGCCAGGCTCATGTTTTCCTGCCCGCCGGCAATAACGATCTCCGCATCGCCGCATTGAATGGCTTGGGCCGCCAGCTGCACCGACTTGAGGCCGCTGCCGCATACTTTATTGATGGTGGTGGCGGGGACTTCCTGAGGCAGGCCGGCAAAGATGGCCGCTTGCCTGGCGGGATTCTGCCCGGCGCCGGCCGTGAGCACCTGGCCCAGAATAACCTCGTCGATTTGGCTACCTTCAAGGCCGGATCTCGTCAACAACGCCTCAATAACCTTGGCGCCGAGCCGGGCCGCGGGAACAGTTGCCAAGCTTCCACCGAATTTTCCGATGGCCGTCCTAACCGCGCCTACGATGACGATATCTTCCATTTAACTTAATCTCCATAAGATTATTTAAGGTATTTAAGGAAACCGGACCGACTATCGTGGATTCAGAATTATCGGGCTGTTCAGTCCTTGGATTTGTGACAGATGAAATCTAGCCGGAAGCTTGCTGGATCTTTAAGCGGGTTTTGCGGCGGGCGAGGTCGCCGCCGTTTTCGCAGCGTGTTCGGCCCAGGCGTCCACGGCCTCCTGGGTATCCTTGGCGAACTTGAAGAAATCGTCGATACGCTCCGCCAGCCGCTGGCTGAACTCCACCGCGATTTTGCTTTCCTCGGCCACCCATTTTTGGAGGTCCTTGATTTCACCGAGCAGTTGCAGCTGGCGGACGCTAAAATCCATGTAGTCCTTGCCGACCGCAAGATTGTGCTGGATCAATTTTTGCCCTGTTTCAGCCGCGATCTTCTGCCAGCGGATGGCAGGCGCCAAGGCGGCCCGGTTCGTTTCCAACCATTGCTCGAATAGACCCGTACTCACGATAGCCTCCTTTTTCGGATCGTCATAAAAATCCGGCTTGTTGCGTTGCAGCATAACCAGGGCAAATGGACATGTCAATAGGTAATGCGGCCTATTTTTATGACAGAGAGGTAAAAGAAATGGGACTAATTTTGCGTTGCATCAAAATAGTGAGATAGCCAGGTGTATTGCTTATTTTCTAGAGGCTGTTGTGAACTTTTTCTGAGGCAGGAGTCAGGAGTAGGCATGACTACTCCGACTTCCCGAAAACCGTATCCGAGCGATGTGTCTGACGACGAGTGGGCGTTTGTTGCCCCTTATCTCA
>CADDYU010000132.1 GCA_902810705.1 Methylococcaceae bacterium | reverse complement strand
AGATAAGGGGCAACAAACGCCCACTCGTCGTCAGACACATCGCTCGGATACGGTTTTCGGGAAGTCGGAGTAGTCATGCCTACTCCTGACTCCTGCCTCAGAAAAAGTTCACAACAGCCTCTAGGCTTTTCTTGTGCGGATGCACGAACTCGATGGGGTCCTCGATGGTGATGATGTGTCCCGCCGTATGGGTATTCCGGTAATCGATCAGGGCTGCGAGCGAGGTGGATTTGCCGGAACCGGTGCCGCCGACGAACAGTACTAATCCGCGCTTTTCCAGAATGACGTTTTTCAGGGTCTCCGGAAGCCCGAGTTCCTCCACCGATGGAATCTTGACCTTGATGTTCCGGACCACCATGGCGTGGGCGTTGCGCTGCTTGAAGATGTTGACCCGAAAGCGACCGACCCCGGGCTCGCTGATGGCCAGGTTCATTTCCGGCCGACGCTCGAACTCCCGGCGCTGCTGTTCGTCCATCACCGAGTAGGCCACCTCCTTGATCATTTCGTCGCTGAGGATCACGTGATCTATGGGAGTGAGCCGTCCCTGGAACTTTGCGGCCGGCGGGGCGTTGGCGGTCAGGTAGAGATCGGAGCCATCCTTATAGACCAGGAGCTTGAGATAGCTTTGAAATTTCATGGCGCAATTTCCGGAAAATCGAGCAGGTGAAAGGCGGCGCGGCCTGTCTTGCCCTTAACTCACCTCGACGGCAAGAATCGACCTCACGCCAATTCAAAGCGCCTGTGCGCGATGAATCGAAGTATAAGTGACCCGGGGAAATTGCCTACGCACCGAGAAGGCAGAATGGCTGGATTTCAGCGATCTCGCCGGAGCTGAATAGTGAAAGCGTTTCTGAGGTGGGGCGGCTGGCGGGTCCGCGCCAGTGATCCGCCCTAGGTGAGACAGCTCCATCGCCTGAACCCTGAATCCCGGAAGACGATGGAACGGGGCCGGCGATTTCCGTGTCCAACCGGCGGGATTGTTTCTCTTCCAAATACTCGGACAGAAGGAGAACGCCATGTATCTCAAGCAAAAAAAGGAAGGCCATCTTGTCGAGGTTCTGAGCCTGAATGATCTGTTCAATCCCAATCACAATAATGTGGTCGGGCGTTTGCATTATGGTGAGGAAATTCAGGATCCTGAGAAGTTCGCCAAGACCGATTTGATCTTCCCTTCCGGCGAGGAATTGCCGCGGTGCTGGCTGGACGTGCACTACCGGGACAAGGAGTTGCGCAAGTAGCCGAGAAGTCTCTCGCGGCTCAGCCCGAGGCGAGACGGTGTGCCTGCCGCGTCGTCTCGGGAAGCCGAAACCTCTTGGTGCACCACATGACCCAGTCCACCGCCGTCGGCAGGCTCACCCGGTGGCCCGCCGAGACATAAATCGGCTTGGTTCCAGCTCGCGTGCGTAGCACGACGCCGATCTCTTCCCCCCGATCCACTAGCGGAACTCCCGCGCCCCGCCGGTCCGGCACTTCCCCATAAGTACCCACCAGTCGAGTCTTGCCGACCCCGATTGTGGGAAGATCGGTGAGGACGCCCAAATGGCTGGCGATGCCGAGCCGCCGAGGGTGGGCGTAACCCTGGCCGTCCACCAAGAGCAAATCGGGGAGAATTCTCAGGCCCTCGAGCGCTGCCACGATGGCCGGGATTTCGCGAAAGGAAAGCAGGCCGGGAATATAGGGGAACACAGTGGGTTGCCGGGCGATGGCGCTTTCGGCCAGTAGCAATTCCGGAAAATCCAAGACGGCGACGGCGGCCCGGGTGACGGCTCCGTTTTCCTCGAAGCCCACGTCCACCCCGGCCACGCGGCGAATTTCGGCGGGCAGGTCATCCTCTCTGCGCGCCAGGCCGCGCAAGCGGTTCTGGATGGCGATGGCTTCCTGGGGGGTGACGTTCCAGGGATGGACGTGGTGGAGTTCCAATGTCATGAAGCCGCGCGTCATTATACGGATCAGGGTGCCTCGGGTCCGTTGTTGATTCAGACCCACGGCAAGGCAAGCGTTGGCTGAAAGCGATTATTACCTTGAGCGCTTAACTCAACCTACATCCTCTTGGCCTCGTTCCAGAGCGCATCCAACTCCGCCAAGGTGCATTCGGCCAGGGATTTTCCCCGCGCCGTCACCTGTTGCTCGATGTATCGGAACCGCCGGGTGAACTTGCGGTTGCTGTCCCGCAAGGCTGATTCCGCGTCGATCGAGAGATGCCGGGCGAGATTCACCGCCGCGAACAGGAGATCGCCGATTTCCTCGCGGATATGGGCTTTGTCGGATGCGGCATGGGCTTCCCGCAATTCGTCCAGTTCCTCCCGCACCTTGTCGAACACCCCGCCGATTTCGGGCCAATCGAGGCCATGGCGGGCGGCGCGCTTTTGCAGCTTTTGGGCGGCCATTAAGGCCGGGAGCTTGGGAGAAAGCCCGTTCAGAACGCTTTCGGCGGGCTCCGGCTTGCCCTTCTCCCGCCGCTCGGCCGCTTTCGAAGCGTCCCAGAATTGCTGCCGTTCCGCGTCGGTTTCGAAAGATGCCCCGGCGAAGACGTGGGGGTGGCGGCGGATCAGCTTGTCGGAGATGGCTTCGGCCACATCGTCGAAGCCGAACAGCCCGCGTTCCTCGGCAATCCGGGAGTGAAACACCACCTGCAACAGCAAATCGCCCAGTTCATCCTTTAAATCCTCCGTATCGCCCCGCTCGGCGGCGTCGGCGACCTCATAGGCTTCCTCCAGGGTGTAGGGGACGAGGCTCGCGAAATCCTGCCGCGCATCCCAGGGGCAGCCGGTTTCCGGATCGCGGAGACGAGCCATGATCTCGAGGAGACGCAGGGTGTGTTTCATACCCAGAACTCGTGGCCGAAGTTCTCTCGGTAACGATCCTTGAAAGCGCTCAGGGTGAAGGAATGATTCTGGGTTCCGGAGGTTTCGACCTTGATCGCCCCCATCAGGGAAGCGATGCGGCCGATCGTGGGCCAATCGAGTCCTTCGAGAAGGCCGTAGATCAGCCCCGCCCGATAGGCGTCGCCGCAGCCGGTGGGGTCCAGCGCCGCGCTCGGGCGGGCCGGCGGGATTTCGAGGATGGCGCCTTCGGTGTAGAGGAGAGAGCCCTTAGAACCTTTGGTGACGATCAGGGCCTCCACCCGTTGCGCCAATTCGTCCAGCGTCAGCCCCGTCCGCTCCTGCAAGAGCTGGGCCTCGTAGTCGTTGACCGTAACCCAGGCGGCCTTCTCCATGAAGTCAAGCAGTTCCTTGCCGTCGAACATTGGAAGGCCCTGGCCGGGATCGAAGATGAAGGGGATGTCCGCCTCGGCGAACTGGGCGGCGTGCTGGATCATGCCGTCCTTGCCGTCGGGAGCGACGATCCCGAGGCGGATGCCGCGATCCTTCGGCACGCTGTTTTCGTGGGAAAACGACATGGCGCCGGGATGGAAGGCGGTGATCTGGTTGTCGTCCAAGTCGGTGGTGATATAGGCCTGCGCGGTGTAATTGTTTTCCAGGACCTTGATAAAGTCCTGGTTGATGCCGCAGTAAGCCAACCATTGGGAATAGGGCGTGAAATCCTTGCCCACGGTGGCCATGATGAGCGGATCGGCGCCAAGCAGCTTGAGATTGTAGGCGATATTGCCCGCGCAGCCGCCATATTCGCGGCGCAGCTCCGGCACCAGGAACGAGACGTTCAGAATATGCACCTGCTCCGGCAGGATGTGGTGCTTGAATTTGCCTTGGAACACCATGATGGTGTCGTAGGCCACGGAGCCGCAGATTAACGCTGTCATTGTCCTTTCCTTTAAGCTAATGAAATAAAACCAGCAGCCAAACCACGGCGGCCAGAGCCAGGGAGGTAAATACCGCCGCCGAACCGATGTCCTTGGCGCGAGCAGAAAGTTCATGGTGTTCGAAGCCGATCCGGTCTACCGTAGCTTCCACAGCCGAATTCAACAGCTCCACGATCAGCACGTTAAAGAGCACGCCGACCAGCAAGGCGCGCTCAATCCCGTTCTGGCCCAGCCAAAGCCCCAAGGGGACACCCACTAAAAACAACAAGCCTTCTTGACGAAATGCCTCCTCGTTGACCCAGGCCGCCCGAAACCCGGCCAGGGAGTTGAAGAAAGCCGCGTAAATCCGGGAAAATCCGGAAAGGTTCTGTCCTGCCATTATTTTTCAATGATCGGTCGAAAGGCGAGATCGGGAGAGACGAACCACATCACTCCGCTTGGCTGGCGAATGACAACCTCAATTTCAAGCTCAGGGCAGAATCCGCCTTGCATTGTCAGGATGGATTCTGATAACCCGTCTTGGGGCCGTCCGATCAATTGTCGCTCATAATCCTTATCATGCCAGCAACGGCGCTGCCGTTCCCAGTTATTTATTTCCATTTCGTCGAGGGTTCAGGGACTTTTGGGCCGTGGCGAAGTCATCCCTGAAACGATCGCGGTCAAGGTTTGAAGCAGCTATTCAGGTCAGCGGCGGGAAGACGCCGGGCCATTCAGCGCATCCTCCTCAAGAT
This sequence comes from Methylococcaceae bacterium, assembly GCA_902810705.1. Taxonomy (GTDB): domain Bacteria; phylum Pseudomonadota; class Gammaproteobacteria; order Methylococcales; family Methylococcaceae; genus CADDYU01. The sequence continues at coordinate 8,185 of CADDYU010000132.1, read as the reverse complement.
AATCGCGTATCGTGAAAATCTTTATTCGCCGTTCCGCACCCCTGTAAACCACCGCCGCTCGACAGCTTTCAAAGGCCCAGTCTCGCAACTTCCAGGCTGCCGCCGGGCTATAGGGATTTGGGACGCTCTCGAATCCGTTGCAATGAGAACCCACGCTGATCGCCGAGACGCCCAGCGCAATGCCCCGGCCGGTCGCCTTGGCAAAAGCCTCCTTGCACACCCACAGGCGAATGAACTCGGTCAATCTTTGTTCCAGCGGCAGGCTCCGCCAGCGATCCAGCTCTGCCGGCGCCAGGCAAGCTTCCGCGAGCCCGGCCAAGTTCCTGCGGGGCTTTACGACTTCGATGTCCGCACCTAACGGGGTGTCGAGCGCGAAGGCCAGCAGGGCGAAGCCACCGGAATGGGAAAGGTTGAATACCAGACCCTGGTTTTCTGCAGTCTCCTTAAGCCGGGGCTTGCCATGATCATTCACTAGAAATTCCAAGCGCTCCGGCGGCTTGTCCAAATAGCGTCCGAGAAGGCATCGCAGATATCCATGGCTGCGCACAAACGCCTCCCGGGTTCGGGTCGAGCGGCATCCCTCGACGCGCCGCTGCTCTTCCTGGGCGAGGACATTCCAAACGCGGGAGGACGCGCCTTCGCCCGGTTTCAACAGCCACACGTGAATTTCGGAACAGGCGGGCGCTTTCATTCAGACCGAGAGCCCTGAAGCCTGATGAGGTGTTGATCGATAATGTCCATGCGGGCCGTGAAGCTATTCTGGCCGGCGGCCAACTTACAAATCCAGGGCATTCGCCAAGCTATTGGCTTTGGCGTCCCGCTCGCCGAGCGGCTTCAGGTTGAAGCGGGTCTCGATGAGTCTAAGGATGGACGTGGTGTCGTAGAGCGTATGGTCCACGTAGCCGGGCCGGGCGAAGGGGGAAATGACCAGGGCCGGAACGCGGCTGCCGGGACCCCAGCGGTCGACCTTGGGCGGAGCCACATGGTCCCAAAAGCCACCGAATTCGTCGTACGTGACGATCACCACGGTGTGAGCCCACTGCCGACTTTTCTCGATCTTACCGAGGAGGTCCGCCACTTTTTGATCGCCTGAGAGCAGGTCGGCGTAGCCGGGATGCTCGGTAAGGCTGCCAAGGGGTTTATAGAACGATACCGCCGGCAGCTTGCCCTGTTCGATGTCCCTGAGAAAATCGGCCTCGTCCTTGAGATGCGCCGCCCGCTCGGAGGTACCTTCGGCATAGCGCTTGAAATAGGCGTAGGGCTGATGGTGAAACTGAAAGCTCGGATCGGCCTTGCCGGCGACGGCATTGTTCCAGCCGCCCGAGTACCAGGCCCAGGAGATCTTCTTCTCCGACAGGCGATCGCCGAGCGTCGGAGCGCTTAGCGGCGGCAAAAGCATCTTGGGATCGGTGACGTTGCGGCTGTAAGGGCTTTGCGCCGAGAACATCGTGTTGACCGCGTAGCCATCCGGCGTCAGGGGTCCGTCCTTGATCAGCCCTCCTTGGTCATTCAGCACGGCCGTCAATGCCCTCGGCGGCCGGTCGTGGCGAGGCGTGCAGGCGCAGGCCAGCCACATGTGATTCAGGAACGATCCGCCAAATGCGGCCTGGAAGAAACGATCCGCCAGCGTGTAGCGCCGGGCGTACTGCCACAGGGGCAACCGGCTGCCGTCGTAATGCCCCATGGTGAGGCCTCCCGCGTCGGATACCGCGGCAAAGCGATCCATGCGGCCGCCATTGATCTGCATTTGGTGCTGGTAAAAACGGTGGACTAGATCGCCGATTTTCTGATCGGGCGGGACGTACTGGCCAATATTGAACGGCTGGTTCGGCAGCTTGGCCGGAAAGCGATCGTCGGGGGCTGGCGGCTTCTTGCGGGTATCCAGGATCGGCGGCAGGGTGGCGTAAGGCTGACCCCGGAGATCGACTTGCCGGCTGGTGCCCGGGGGTGCGCCGGCAATCCCGTCGGCGCCTGGGAAAAAGCCATACAGATTGTCGAAGCTGTGGTTCTCCAGGTAGACGACGACAATGTGGTGGATTTTGGAAAGCCCTCTCGCCGCCTCAGCCTGAGTCGGCGCCGGCGCACCGACGAGAACGGCGGCGGCAAGTAGCCATGCGGCAAATAATCGGGTGTTTCTCATCGGGCGAAAGCGAAGGGAAATTCGAAAAAACCGTAATTGTAATGCCGTTCTGCTTGAAACAGTTCGGGGCCGTGGAGCGGGGCGGGTCCAGCCTTATTGAAAAGATGGAATTCCGCCACTATTAGGTCGTCAAAGTCATTCGATTCCACCGCGTTTGCGTGGAATGGCGATCCGCAATCCGGGCCCGATGGGCCATAGAAACGGAACTTTAAGGAGGTATTGATCATGTTCGGAAGCTTGACGAATTTCGAAAGCTCTCTGTATGACCAGTTCAGGCGTATGGAGCGGGAGTTGGATGAACTCTTCGGTCAAACATGGCCGGCGACCAGCATTAGGTCGGCAAGTCGAGGCGCTTTTCCCGCCGTCAACGTGGGCGCGACACCCGACAATATCCAAGTCTATCTGTTCGTTCCTGGTGTCGACCCCAAGTCTCTGGATATCTCAATCCAGGAGAATGTATTGACGGTTTCGGGCCAGCGCAGCGAATCCTCCCAGGAAAACGCTCGCTATTACCGGCGTGAACGCTTTAATGGGGAATTCTCCCGGGCCATCGCCCTACCCGAGGATGCGGATCCTGCGCGCGTTGAAGCACGCTGCAGGGACGGTATTCTGCATATTACGGTACAACGTCGGGAAGCGGCCAAGCCGCGGCAGATTCAAGTCAAGTAAGGAGGTGAGCCATGGCTGAAACAACTAACATCTCGACCCAGCCCTCTCAAGAGACAACTCGACGTTCGGAGCCAGAAATAACCCTGAGCCCGCCGGTGGACATTTGTGAAACCGACGAAGGCATTACCTTGCTCGCGGATCTGCCGGGCGTACCCAGAGACGGGCTCAACCTCAGGGTGGAGGGAAATACCCTCCTCATCGAAGCCAATGCCCACCTCGATGTGCCCGAGGGCATCCAGCCGCTGTTCGCCGACGTCCGCTCGACCTGCTACCGTCGCGGTTTCACCTTGAGCAATGAGCTGGATACCGGAAATATCGACGCCAGTCTTCAAAATGGGGTGCTGATCCTCCGCATTCCCAAACGCGCCGAGCTTAAACCCCGCAAAATCGAAGTTCAAGTGCACTAATGGAATGTTTTTCGCGCTCCGGGAGGTTTCCCGGAGCGCGAGAACCCTAACTCACGAAGAATCAGATTTTAGCCGGATGCAATCTCAACGGTCCTGCCTTCGCGTATATCGATGCTTGATTCCCGGCGGGAAGTACTCGGGATCCTCGAAAAAGTGGAGGCTTACCCAAGGTAATTGCTTGTTCTCCGGGACATAGTTGGCGAATTCGCTGTTGAGCCGGAGCAAATGGGCGCGAATGGATTCGGCAACGATCAACGCTTTCTCGGGGGTGGGCACAATGCCCGGCAGGAGTTCCACCGCTACGTTCAAGAACTTGTCGCCATCTGGAGCCTCTTCCGCCTCCAGCACGAATTTACCGGTCACCCACTGGGCGATTTCCGGTTGCTCCAGGCCCACAGTGACGTTTTCCGGATAGATATTGGCCCCGTAAAACGATACGGTGAAATCGGCGCGCCCAAACACATAGACGAACGGCAAAGGGCGGATCGGCTGAGTCTCGTCGAGCCCGTATTTCGCGAGCGATTCGGCGCCCCAATCCTTAAGGAAGGTTCTCATTTCCTCATAACTCACGATTCCGCCTTTGTCGGCGATGTGGTAGCGCACCAAGGGCACGCCGTTATCCCCGGAAATCACCAAGGTCTCGCCCAGCGTCTCAAAATAACGGCTTAGGGGATCGTACTGCACCAGCGTCGGAAGGCGCGACTCTCCAAATAGCTGCCGCGCTGCCTGGGGGTGCTCGGCGAGGAACCGGCGGGCGGCGATGCTTAAGGGAGTCTCATTGCCCAGCACGCCCCCGTCCGCGGTACCGTAGAGCGAAGCCGAGTCGTAGCAGGGGGATTCCGACCCAAGGCGTTGCCCGACTTGAGTCCGCCATTCCTCGCTGAAAACTTCCCCGGCGAAAACGAGTTTCACGTGGTAACGGGGCCAGTCGATGCCCAAAGCGCCGCCGGCATCGATCACGTCTTTGATGAAGGGCGGATAGCCTAGCAGGACGGTCTGCTCGAAATGCGATCCGAGTTCCCGGACGACCCGGAAGATTTCGTCCTTCTTGTTTCCTGGGGTCGCCACCATCAGCCGATAGCCTTTATTAGCCAGGTGCCAGCAGCAGGACGTCGTGAACAAGCCGCCGACCCAGTTGCCGAGAGCAAAGCAGACTACCGCAAGCGTGCTGCGCTCGTGGGCTCTGAAGCTATCCCGGAATACCTGTTCGAAGCGCCACGCGACGTCCAGCTCATCCCGCATTGATCGGGGCCAGAAGACGGGATGGCCTGTGGAGCCCGAGGATACGGCCACCCGGTCTGAGGAGGTTAGGGTTCCTCCGCGGCAGCGCTCTGGCAAGGGATAGGCTTGCAGGTAATTGGGTTTGTTCATCAATGGCAGTTGCCTAAACGCTTCGCTGGAAGTTACCTCCTTGGGAGTGACGCCGTGCTTCGCCAAGAAATCTCGGTACGCGGGAACCTCTTCCGAGATACGGTGGAACAATTCCAGGACAGCGGCTTCGGCGTCCGCCGCTGAATGTTCGGCGATCAACTCATCCAGCGAGACTGCAAGAAAGCTGTTCAGGGCTGTATCCGGCGCAGCCGGGCTGTGATTGTGCATGCTGATGTTCCGCCCTGTCGGAAATTTAAAAAGTAAGTCATTGTGCAAGGGCTTTGTATTCGATGCTATCCATAAATGATAGTAGATAGAGCCACAATGAACACATGTTAGATACTTATATGTAAAACATTGTGTACGGTTTCTATGATTCTGCAAACGAATTTGAATAAAAACCTTGCCTTTGTTCGCTTTAGGCGAGCACTTTTGCATTGATCCCTGTGGGGATAAATTGCTGAGAGAGGAGGCTTAGATTCTACTTGCACCATAAGAAACGGGTACGAAGCAGTTTCCTGCAGAGGTGAAAGCCGGGTGAAGAGTGCCAAGGACGGTTAAAAAGCTCTCGATTGCCGTCAGAACCGTTTTTCAGCGTGGAACACAAGCCTGCGTGCGTACCCAGAGCACGGCTTCCTGGTGAAACCGCGTTTTATAGTGGTTGATGATTTCGTGGAAGGCGATGGCGTTGTCTTGATTTTCGGAATGGACAACTTGCAGAAGATGGGAGGCTTCGCGCTGGGCCATGCCCGCGGCCGTTTGCCACTGGCCCGAAGCCTCCCACCACGTCAGCCCGCGAGGAAAGCGAGGCGTGACTATCTCGTTTAGAAAATCCTTCCACTGCTCCGGGGTTACTACTCCCTCCGGCGTAGCAGTACCAAAATAGAGCGTGTTCAGGAGGACTGGCGTCTCCGCCAAGCCGCAGGAGGGCGAGGATACGCAGCCGCTCAGGCTGAGAGCCGCAAAGGCGCCGCTGATGAAAGCGCCCTTCACGCCGATCGAGTCTTTTCCGGCAAAATTCGCGCTCTTTCGGACGGCGCTCTTGGTACAGCCTCGGACAGGTAATCGCGGGTGATGGGAACCGAACCGTGCCGTTTCGCCATTTGGACCTGGAAGACGGCCAAGTCCCAATAGAGAAAGCTCGCCTCGCAACTCGCGAGATAGAACTCCCAAAGCCTCGCAAAACGCTCGCCCATGCGTTCGACCACTTCCGTCCGGTGCTTCTGAAAGCGGCGGAACCACTCTCTTAGAGTGTAGGCGTAATGAAGTCGCCACACTTCCAGATCGGTGACCCATAAGCGGGCTTTTTCTAGCGCGGGCGTGAATTCCGATAGCGAGGGGATGTGGCTGCCCGGAAAAATATGCCGACGAATCCAGGGGTTGGTGGGACCTGGGTGGTTGCAGCCGATGGTGTGCAGGAGAACCACCCCATCGGGCGCCAAGAGTTCTTCCACCCGCCTGAAGAAGTCGGGGTAATGGCGGAGCCCGACATGCTCGAACATGCCGACGCTTACGATGCGATCGTAGCGCCCTTGGTGTTGGCGATAATCCTGGAGAAGGAATTCAACCCGGCGGTCCAATCCCCGCTTTCTGGCCTCCTCCCGAGCTACCCGCAATTGCTCCTGGGATAGAGTCAGGCCGGTCACCTCCACGCCGGCTGTCTCCGCCAGATAAAACGCGAGCCCTCCCCAGCCGCTGCCAATATCCAAGACCTTCTGGCCCGGCCGAAGCAGTAACTTGCGCCGGATCATCTCGCATTTGGCCCGTTGAGCCTCCTCGAGCGTCAGGTCGGGGCGTTCGAAGTAGGCGCAGGAATAGAACATCCCTTCGTCGAGGAAACGGCGGAACAACCATTCGTCGAGGTCGTAATGGTCGCGGATCTGACGGTAGCTGCGGGCGATGCTGTTGCCGCGGTCCAGCCAGCCGAGCAAGGTGTCTCGGAGTCGGGCGAGTCTCCGCGGCTGAGTGTCGGTAAAATTGCGCAGGAGCACGGCTAGGAGATTCCGCAGTCCCTCGCCCTGCCCTGCGTCCCAGCTCTTTTCGATGTAGGTTTCGCCAAGATTGAGCTCGGGACGACGCGCGACACGAGCGAGCACCGAGGGATTGTAGACATGCCACCAAGCTTCCGGCTGGTCTGAGCCAAACCGATATTGGCTCCCGTTAGGCATACACAGATTGAGGCAGCCCACCCGAATGCTTTGCTTAAGGGCTTTCAAGTGCATCGCCATTCCTCCATAAACCGCCACTGGAACACTCCCCTTAGAGTCGCGTTTCGTGGATTTTGCAGCCAGAAGATGTTGATCTTGCCAGTCCGGTCGAAAAACCGCTGGGAGACCAGAACCCAAGAATGCTGGCCGTCTTTAGAGCTTGCCTGCCGATCTTGCTCAGCGCGTCGGAAACCGTTTTTCAGCTAAAGGCGGATCGGCTTGAGCGCGGAGAGCCTCAATCTCCCGCCGCATGCCCGCCACTTCCTCGCGAAGACCGGGGAGGTCCGATTCGTCCAAGGCTTCCCGCAGCCGCCCGATCTCCCACCGCAACCCGTGGAGACGCCGATGGCTGGCATCGAGCTCGAGGCGGGAGGGCAGGTTGAAAGAGCTTAAAACCTCGCCCACGATCTTTTGCTCCTGCCGCTTTGCCGCCATGAGCGTATTCACGAGGCCGGCTTGAGCCCGGATGAATTCCGGCCGGATTACCGCTTCGGCATAGGCTTCCTCGCCGGAATCCACCCAAAGATCATAGAAGGCGCGAAGGGTCTCCGGCATTTCACCCTGGGACGCCAGCCTGTAAAGCTTTTTTACCAAGATTTCTCGGGCTTTAGGGGTGATGTCGGCCAGCAGCCGACCGTATTCGCGAAGTGCCTGGCCATGCTCCAGCCATAGCCGCTGCCACTCCCGCACATCTTCCTGCCATTTGTGAGTGTAGTTGAGACTAGGCGCCGAGAGCTAGCGGCTCAGGAGGCTTTCCAGCGGATCGTCAGAGTTCCCGAGGCCGCGCAGTACTTTTTCCATACTACCCGATAAAGCGAAACAGGTTGAACAAACCCGACGCCAAGCTTCTAGCGGTCTGTCCCAGAAACTGGTGAATGAGGCCCAAGAGTCTTCACCCTGGGTTTCGGGCGTTAGTTTAAAGTCGCGAGTGACCGCTTCCCGCCAGGCTTCCGGCGAGGTGGGTTGAGCTTCGACCAGCGCTTTCCAAAGCTGCTTTCCCCATTGAAGATAATGTCTGCTGGTGTCCGCCAGTTTAAAGGCCCAGGCCTGAGCTTCCGGAGACGCCGCGCCTTCCATGAACTTGGTCCAAAGGTCAATGCCTTCGTGCCATGGATTAGAAAGCGGGTCCTCGGCTGGGCCAGTCATGGGGCTCATGAGATCCAGCCAGCTCTGCCGGTACGTCTGCTGCAGATCGTTCCATAAGGCAATCCAGCCGTCCCGCTCCGAGGATGAATGTCCGGGCATGGCATATCTCCTTAATCGATCCTAGAGCCTGTTATGTACTCAAAGCGAGCAGCGGGATGGCTTTGGGCAACATCAAACACAGGAGTGCGAGAAAATGCAGGCCGGCCAAGGTCTCCGGCAGCCGCTCGTAATCGCGCGCCAAACGG
>CADDYU010000131.1 GCA_902810705.1 Methylococcaceae bacterium | reverse complement strand
TCGTTGACGCCTTGCATCAGGACCGATTGGTTGAGCAGGGTGATGCCGGCCTTGCGCAAGCTCTCCAGAGCGCTCTTCACCGATGGATCGAACTCGGCGGGATGATTGGCGTGGATGACCAGCACCGCGAGTAGCCGGGTTTCCGTGAGACAACGGACCAGTTCCTCCGTGATCCGGCTCGGCAATACCACGGGCAGCCGGGTGTGTAGGCGCAACCGCTGGACGTGCGGAATTTCGCCGAGGCCCGCCACCAGCCTGGCCAGCCGCTCATCGCTCAGCACCAGGGGGTCCCCGCCGCTCAGGATCACCTCGCGGATGCTCGGGTCTCCGGCGATGAAGTCCAAGGCGTCGGTTTCCGCACGTTTGCCGAGCAGATTGGCTTCGTAGGGGAATTCCCGCCGGAAGCAATAGCGGCAATGAATGGCGCAGGCTCCGGTGGCGATCAGCAGCACCCGCCCGTGATACTTGTACAGCACGCCGGCCGCGGCGACCGCCCTAAGATCGCCCACCGGATCGGCGACGAAACCCGGCCGGTCCGCCAGTTCCTCGCCGACAGGCAGCACCTGCCGCAGCAAGGGATCGTCCGGATCGCCCTTCGCCATGCGCCGGGCAAAGCTTCGGGTGACCCGGAAGGAAAACCGTTCGGAAGCTTGCCCCAAGGCCGGAAAGCGGTGGGGATCAAGTTCCAGGAAAGCGAGCAGGTCTAAGGGATCGATGAATGAATCGGCCAGTTCGGCCTGCCAGGCGGGTAGCATGCCAGCGAGCAATTTTATAAGCGCAAGGCACTCTATTATAATTGCGCGCTATTTTTGAGCTAAGTGATCAGAGGCAAGCATGGCGACAGTCAGCACCAGCGAATTCAAGGGCGGCCTGAAAGTGATGATGGACGGGGACCCTTACAACATACTCGAAAACGAGTTCGTCAAACCCGGCAAGGGACAGGCCTTCAACCGCGTCAAGCTGCGCAATCTCAAGACCGGCCGCGTCATCGAACGCACCTTCAAATCCGGCGAAACCCTGGAAACCGCCGACGTGGTGGATACCGACATGCAGTATCTCTACAACGACGGCGAACTCTGGCACTTCATGGTGCCGGAAACCTTCGAGCAGCATGCCGCCGACGCGGCGGCCGTGGGCGATGCGGCCAAGTGGCTGAAAGAGCAGGATATCTGCCAGGTAACCCTATACAATGGTTCCCCCATCGGCGTGGCTCCGCCCAATTTCGTGGAACTCGCCATCACCGAGACCGATCCCGGCGTGCGCGGCGACACCTCCGGCGGCGGCGGCAAACCGGCCACCCTGGAAACCGGCGCCGTGGTGAGGGTTCCGCTGTTCGTCCAGACCGGGGAGGTTATCAAGGTCGATACCCGCACCGGCGAATACGTTTCACGGGTGAAATAAGCCTGATCCGTTTCCCCGAGAGCGGATTCGATCAAGATACCCAGAGAACCGTCCGCATGACGGATGGCACGAACTGGATGCCGACCTGCCCCTTGGGCGCGCTTCGGAAAAGAGCCAAGCTGCTCGCCGCCGTCCGCCGGTTCTTCGCCGGGCGGGGCATCCTTGAGGTCGAAACGCCCCTGCTCTGCCGGAGCGGCGTCACCGACCCCCATCTCCAGGCCTTTACCACCCGCATCCGCCTGCCGGGCGCGCGCCCAGGTCCCGAGCTGTATCTCCAGACCTCGCCCGAATTCGCCATGAAGCGCCTGCTCGTGGCAGGCAGCGGCTCCATCTATCAAATCTGCAAGGCTTTCCGGAACGAAGAGAGCGGCCGCCATCACAACCCGGAATTCACCCTCCTGGAATGGTACCGGGTGGGCTATTCCCTGTTCGAGTTGATCGACGAGATCGAGGCGCTGTTCGCCGAGCTCTGCGGCGAGGATTTGCCCCTGCAGGCCGCCGAGCGGTTCGCCTACGCCGACATCTTCGAGCGCCAGGTCGGCGCCGATCCGCTGACCGCCACCCCCGCCGAATTCGCCGCCCGCGCCCGCGCGCTCGGGCTCCCTGAGGCCGAAGCGCTGTGCGGCGAGGACCGCTCGCTCTGGCTGGACCTTTTGTTCAGCCATGTCGTGCAGCCCCGGCTCGGCCGAGGCCGCGCGAGCTTCGTCTACGACTATCCCGCCTGCCTGCCGTCCCTGGCGCGCAAACGCCCGGACGATCCGCGCGTGGTTGAGCGGGTGGAAGTGTTCCTGGGCGGACTCGAACTCGGCAACGGGTTCCACGAGTTGGCCGACGCGGATGAGCAGGAGGAACGGTTCGAGCGCGATCTGGCCCTGCGGCGCCGCCAGGGATTGCCGCTGCCGCCCAAGGACGGGCGGCTGCTCGCGGCCTTGCGCGCCGGGCTGCCCGATTGCTCGGGTGTCGCGATCGGCCTGGATCGGCTGTTGATGCTGCTGGCGCGGGCGGATTCGATCGGCGAGGTGCTGGTGTTCCCCATCGAGCGGGCTTGAGCCTCTGGCCCACCTCTCGCCATCCCTAAGTCCAAAAGTCGAACGCCGTTCGGTGATACATTAACCCACAGGGATGGGATCCTTCGGGAAAGGCGATTCGATCATGGACCAACGCTTAAGCGTAAAGAAAATCGAAGCCTCGCAGGGCGCACTCCTTAGGGAGTTGCGCTTGTCGGCGCTGAGCGATGCGCCTCATGCCTTCGCCGCCCGGTTGGAGGATGAAGTCCATAAACCCGCCGCCGAGTTCGAGGCCGAGGCGATCCGTCAGGCCGGATCGGAAACCTCCACGTCCTTCATTCTGTTCGCGGACAACGAGCCCGCCGGCCTGATCGGCGCCTTCTTCGACCGCTCGCCCGAGCGGCGGGCGTTTATTTGCGCTCTCTGGGTGCATCCCAAGGCCCGCCACGCCGGGGGCGGCGCGTTGCTGGTGCGGGCCGCTACCGATTGGCTTGCGCGGCGCGGGGCAAGAGCCATCCACGCCTGGGTGGTCGACTCGAACGTACCGGCGAAAAGGCTTTACCAATCGCTGGGTTTCCTGCCAGCGGGGAAAGGCGGACCCTTGCCAACCAATCCCGCGGAATGGGAGACGCTGCTGTACTGGCCCGTGGGTTCATGTTCATGACGGCAGGCAAAATTCTGGCTTGAGCCAACCATTGAGCTAGTGCAAAGCTTTGGGCTGTCCGCCAAAGAGTTGCATGAGGCGGAGAGTTTGGTGCGGTCGCACGGACAGGAGATACGCAATGCTGGGTACAAACATTTCCCAGGTTGAGGTTTCGGGTATTTCAAAGCATGGCTTTTGGCTGCTTCTCGACGGAGAAGAGGAATTGTTCGTGCCTTTTTCGGAGTTTCCCTGATTTCGCATGGCTCCGATCGAGCAGGTATTTCATGTAGAGCGTCGGCAACCGCATCATCTTTATTGGCCCGAGCTGTATATCGATTTACACGTGGATTCCATCCGCCATCCGGAGCGATTTCCTCTGGTTTCGCGGGTTATACCCTGACCAATGCGTCGACTCGGATCATTCTCCTGCGCTACGGGATGAGTCGCCTTTCAATTTCCCTAATGATATAGGCTGCGGTAGGGACCGGTTCGGGTTCATCCTGGAGATTGATCACACGTCAGGGCAGGAACGAGACGTGATTACAGGGCGTGATTGATGCAGTTCGTATCTTACCGCATTTTATGCCATGCTGCCGGTGGAATTTCGTTTCAACTTTAGGGCGATCATCGGGGTATTATATCAAATTATATACAAAGCTAACCTGTTCTTGAGTTATACACTCCGGAGCGCAAGGCTTTGCGTCTATGGAGGTGTCTATTTATAGTTCGTCGCGAGTATCTTCTGACATCATTAACCGGCTGAACTAAAATGGACCTTCCATTGATTTTTTCATTTCATCGGCGATACTTTCAGTGGGTGCATAACAGCGTTGATGCACCCGCCTGAGGGATATCGGCCCGTTCAAACCAACGTTCCGTCGATTTCACTTCGCCGGGCAATAATTAGGCAGGAAGTAATTCATGTCGAACCCGTCGTTCAAGCACCGTGACGCGGATAATTCAATGCTCCCAGGAATCTCCGGGGCGTGCGTCGCGATATTTAACTTTACCGTTAATCAGCAATAACGGAGGAGTCGTGAAGATTCTGGTAGAGGATGAAATTCAGCGCGCAGTAACCTGCTGCGAACCGTCGAAGATAGCAGTTGCATACATCGGCGCTGATTGGAGTACGTTTATTCCTGATGCTCATCGCATAGATGCGGTAGTTGTTTCGCCAGCCTTGGATACCAATCCGTTAGCTATAACTGAACTCACCAGAAATATCGGATGGGATAGAGTCTTCTTCCTCGATGAGTTGCATGCAAAGACATATATAGGAAAGAAATCGGCCGTTATGGGAAGCGCTAATCTCACCAGTAATGGGCTTAGCGGAGAAGTATTGGTCGAACTGTGCGTAGAGGTAAGTTCCAAAGACAGCCTGAAAAAACTCAATGATACCTCCGAGAATCTGCGGGAGCGTGCTCACAGGCGATACCCTACGACAGACTCAAAGAAGGCGCGTCTCAAAGAGCTCGAGAAGATTTGGGGGGCAGCAGTAGCCAACCGAATAGTTACAACCAATGAGATTGGTGCGCCGGCGTTCTCGGATTTCGAGCTGCTTGGCGAAGACCACTTCTACGTTCTCTGGTATCAACCGGTTAATTGTGAGTATTCAGAGGATGTAAAGGCTATACAGTCATTAATGGCTGATGACATTCATTTCGCTGCTAATGATAATGTCGAAAAGAATAAGTGGGCGCTCGTTTGGCGCATTATTGACTCGTCTAGACCTCATGGAACTGCAAAGCCTCGTTGGCTGTACATTCATGAAATTTTTGATAATGGCGTAATTGATAAAGGATACGAGTATCCTAAGTGCGCCATTCAAAGGAAGGATTTGGATGTCCCGCCTCCTCCATTTGAAATAACCAACGACGTGGCAACTGCCTTTAAGAAAGCGGTTCAGGATAACGAGGTTGCAGAGTACCTAATACAAGGTGACAGACCTTTTAGTCTTGCAGATTCACTGCAAGGTGTGCCGCTATTGATCAGCAAGATGAAGGAGTACCTGGCTAATAGGGTAAATGCAGGACCATAGGATGCGCTGAGCTTGCGAAGCGCATCATTCGCGTTCGAATAACAATTCAAACACTCCATGCCAGGCTTTCGCCGCTTTATATTCCAGGATCAACCTGGTCCTTCACGATAATTTGGCGGAGCGGCGGAATAATAGTCAATGGGTTGAACGGATCGATTGATTGCGGGCGGCAATTCACTACGTCAAGTGCCAAAAACTCTTTGGAATCAAGCCTGGTTATCATGCCGGACCACCTGCATTGCATCTGGACCCTACTGTCGGGAGACGCGGATTTTTCGATTCGCTGGAGCCTGCTTAAAGTCACTTCCCGTAACTTACCCACGGGCGAGCGAGTGTTTCGCAAAGCCGGGTAAACCGTGGAGAGTGCAGTATATGGCAACGCCGATTCTGGACGCATTTCTTGATTAGAGTGTTTTCGTTCCTCATTACGGGGTAGGGGCGAATTGATTCGCCCAAACCGCGCCCCTAAGGCGAATAAATTCGCCCCTACACCCGATATGAAAATGCTCTAGCCAAGACGATTTCAATGCCTATTGACTATATTTATTGGAATCCCATCAAACACGGACGGGCGCAGCGCGTAGCAGACTGGCCGCATTCGAGTCTTATCGCTTTGTGAACTTGGGCGTATACCCCATTAATTTGGGATATTCACGCGATTTTAACATTCCAGCGAGCGAATATCTCGAATGATGCGCTTCGTGCCTCAGCGCATCCTATGGCCCTGCCGGTCGGCTACCACCAGGCTTAGGCCTACACCGATTCTGGGAACCGTATGCCACTGTGATTCCTGCGCACCAACACCGGCTTTGCCCAAAGCAGGATGGGCAAATCGTGCAGGTCGAGCGCTAGAATAACACCTTCCAGCGCGTAGTGCGCTATACTCGAAAAACCCTGGCCTCCTCGAAATCGACTCCAATGCATCAAGCCCTCATACTTCTCTTCCTCCACCGCTACAATCTCGATCAGGTCATTCATTAGTTACTCACTACCATCAACATTTGATGCGTAACCTAAGAGGGGGGATTGCCATGGACCAATTTGAAATTCTTGCCAATGAATATTTATGTAGAAACACAAGAGCTTTCTACCACGTGCCTTATGTTAGATGGGGAAATCCTGGGAATCTTGATTATGTTAATGTCTTAAAGAACACCTTCAATAGGTTCGCAGAAAGCAAATTAATGTTTGCCGCAGAGCAATTGCTAGGCGTGTTGTTAACCGATTTTCTGCAAATTCTGCAGTCATCAGGACTCGAAATGATGACGGTATGTGTAGTTCCTAGGGCAAAAGCAGAACACTCTTACCATGCAAATCAGTTTCTGTTTAAATCAACCATTCGAGCCTCCATTGGACAACTCCAAGGGTTTGGAGACGGAACAAGCTATATACGCCGGCACACTAACACTAGAACCACGCACCTTAGGAATTCTATCCCTAACTACATCAATGATGGGCCTGCACCATTTCCTGGGATTACTACTAAAACCTGCGACATATCAGTTAATGTTAGAGGCAAGAATGTTTTGCTTGTCGACGATATATATACGCCATGTGTGAATGTCGATGAGGACGCTATTCAAGGGTTGCTCAATGTAGACACACACAGTTACCTTTTATGCAGTTGGAAGAACTCAGAGAAGGAGATGATCGTGAAAATATCAGACAATGCACTGAACGTTTTAGCCGCAAAAACCTATAGAGGTATTGGCAAGGCATGGATTATCAAGCGCCTCAGGGGTAATGAAACGGTAAATAATATTGTGACCCTCTTGAATGAGGATGTGAAAGAAGATCGTCTGATAACGCAAGCCGATTTCGAAAATGTTAAGGAAAAAATTAAGAATTGTATTGGCAAGTTGGCAGAATTTGCAGACGGCGTCGTCGCTATTGGTGATGAGAATTTTCCATCATATCGAGGGAACGTAAAAAGTAGCGAGCGACCTGTTATTCTATTTTATCGTGGTGATCTAAGTTTGTTGAACAAAACAAACAAGAATGTCGCCGTTATCGGGCTACTAAATCCAGACAAAGACACTGAAACAGTAGAAAGGGAAGTTGTTTCCAAGCTAGTTAGCTGTGGCGCAACAATCGTAAGTGGGTTAGCTTTGGGCTGCGATACGGTTGCACACAGACAAGCACTCCGCTCTGATGGGAAGACAGTTGCAATACTCCCAGCCCGTTGAATGAAATTTTGCCGGCAACAAACAAAAGACTGGCGGATGAAATAGTCAGAAACCACGGCTTGCTGATAACTGAATATAATGAAAAGGCGAACTCTAAGATAGAGTTGCGTGGGAGGTATCAGGAAAGAGATCGATTGCAAGCATTGTTCAGTGATTGCGTAGTTTTAACAGCCAGCTATGCAAACAATGATTTGGGCAATGATAGCGGATCGAGATTGGCAATGGAATACGCTTTGAACTATTCCATTCTGGAATCGGTAATATATGACCATGCGACGGACGCAGAGAACCCAAAATATGATTTAAATAGGCAATTGATTAAGGAGCAGAACGGGATCATCGTCATCAATCGGGAAAATATGGATTCCGCGGTCAAGAAAATTGTGTACAACCAGGCGCGCCAGCGAGGCGAAACTATGGGGCAAGTGGATTTGTTTGGCTAAATATACATAACAATTTGCTGAAGGCACCACGGCCCGCTACTGTGCGGTTCGTTCCTCACCGCACCCTCCGTACTCCACAAGTATCATCCATGCAAACCGCCTTGCAAGCCTCCGAGATGGCGCATGTCATCCAGCTGTCGGTGGCGCCGGTATTCCTGCTGTCCGGGATCGGCGCCCTGCTGTCGGTGCTCAGCACTCGGGTCGGGCGCATCGTCGACCGTTCCCGGCTGATCGAGGACCGGCTCGCGAAAGGGGGCGATCTACCGCATCCGGACATCCATCGCGAGCTTTCGCTGCTTTGCCGCCGCGCCCGGGTGGCGCACTGGGCCATCAGCCTCTGTACCAGCTGCGCGCTGCTGATCTGCACGCTGATCGTCGTGCTCTTTGTCGGCGCGTTCCTGAACCTGGACGTGTCGACCGCCATCGCCCTGCTGTTCATCGTCGCGATGGCCGCCCTAATCGCCGGTCTCTTCTGCTTCCTGCACGAGATTTATCTCGCGACCGCCAGCCTGCGCTTGCGCTGGCGTTCCCGGAAATAGTCCCTCGGGTCCGCGCGGACGGCACAGCGCCGCGGCATCCGTCAGCACCGTGAGATCGGCGCCGGGCTTGATGGCCCGCTCGCCGAGCTGCCGCCGCCAGGCCCGCCCTCCCGGCCTGCCGTGAAACAGCCCCAGGACATGGCGGGTCATGGCGTGGAGCCGGGTGCCCCGCGCCAATTCGGCGCTCACGTAGGGCAGCCATTCCTCCAGAATCTCATGGCGGGACGGGATCGGATGCGTGTCTCCGAACAGCTGCCGATCCGCCTCGGCGAGAAGATAGGGGTTGTGATAGGCGGCGCGGCCGAGCATGACGCCGTCGAACCGGGCCAGGTGCCGCTTGGCTTGATCCAGGTCTGGGATTCCGCCATTCAGGATGATCTTGAGTTCCGGAAAATCGCCTTTGATGCGCTCCGCGACATCGTACCGGAGCGGCGGAATCTCGCGATTTTCCTTCGGCGACAGCCCCTTCAGCCAGGCTTTCCGGGCATGGATGATGAAGGTGCCGCAGCCGGCCGCCGCGACCGTGGCGACGAACTCCGCCAATTCTTCGTAGGAATCCCGCTCGTCGACGCCGATCCGGCTCTTGACCGTGACGGGAATCGAAACGGCCGCTTGCAGGGCCGCGACGCACTCGGCTACGAGCCGCGGCTCCGCCATCAGGCAGGCGCCGAACCTTCCCCGCTGCACCCGGTCGCTGGGGCAGCCGACGTTGAGGTTGACCTCGTCGAATCCCCGCCCTTCGGCGATGCGGGCGCATTCGACCAATTCCCTGGGATCGCTGCCGCCGAGCTGAAGGGCGAGGGGGTTTTCCCGGGGGTGGAATTCCAGCAGCCGGTCCCGGTCCCCATGCAGGAGCGCGCCCGTGGTCACCATCTCGGTGTAGAGGCGCGCGCGGCGCGAAATCAGCCGCAGGAAATACCGGCAATGCCGGTCCGTCCAGTCGAGCATGGGGGCGACGCACAGCCGGTGCGGCCGGGTTTGGGTTATGGATTCTGAAAGCATTCTAGGGAGAACGATTCGCGCCCCGTCGGGCGCCTTTGGAAGTGATTTGGGCGATTTTGGAAAGCAAGCCACCGAATGGCCGGCCTGATCGGGCAGGGCGGAGCATAACCCATCGGGCCGAACTCCGCACGGCCCAGAGTTTCAGGACGCGAGCCGGGCGCTTGACCCGGCGGAACTTGCTGAAGCGTCCGGCTCGCCACCTGAACCCGGCTGCCAGGCTCATGAAGAGCCCGAAGCCACTCCAACCTTTGGATTTTCTCTCGCTCGTGCACGCCGATCGGAAAGATTACAAGGCGCGCATGAACGCCGCCAGGTCGGACTTCTCCTGGGCGTTCAGCTTGAGCTCCAGCACCAGGTTGAAAAACTCCACCGTGTCCTCCAGGGTCAGGCAGCGTCCGTCGTGCAGGTAAGGCGGGCTGTCCTTGATGCCGCGCAGCGTGAAGGTCTTCATGGGCCCGAGAGGCGCTTCGCTGGCGAAACGCTCGACATGGAGATCGTGCATCTGGTGGTCGAGGTAAGTGGGCGGCTGGTGGCAAGTGCCGCACTGGCCCTTGCCGAAGAAGACCTGCTCGCCCCGCCGTTCGGCCTCGCTCGCCTTGGCCGGATCGAGCCGGCCCGAGGCATTGAGCTTGGGCGCCGGCGGAAAATCGAGCATGTTCTGAAATTGCGCCATGTGGCTGACGTGAATGCGATCGAGGATCGGGAAACCTTTTTTCATCGCGTGGATGGGGTCGCCGTTAAAGTAGGCGGTGCGAAACTCGAATTCGGTAAAGTCCTCGACCGAACGCAGGCTCCGTTTGGAGCCGTGGATCTGTTGGTTGAATAGCCCGCGCAAGCTCACCGTGTCGAGCCGGAAACGCCGCTCCTGCGGCCGGTCGTCCGGATTCAGGTGAAATTGGCCGGTGGTATGACCGTTGACGTGGCAGTCGAAGCAGGCGACCCCAAGACTAGGCTGGACACTCTTACGGTCGTCGGTGGGGTTGAATTCCTCCTGCGGCAGGGGCGTGAGCAGGAACTGCAATCCATTGAGCTGCACGGGGGTCAGGATATCCTTGAACAGCCGATAGAAGTTATTGATCGAGACCACTTCCCCACGGGAAACGTCGCCCAGTTCCGGCCGGTTTTGCAGGAATATCGCAGGGGGAAACTCGGGCAGGAAAGCGTCTGGCAAATCGAATTCCACGTCGAAGCGCTCGAGCCTCGGGAACATGTCGATTTGCATCTTCGGGAAAACCTGGCCGCCGGTTGATTGCTTGGGGTGAGGCAAGGCCGGGTAGGGGAAGATTCCTTTCTTGCGGATGTCTTCCGGGGCCATCCCCGCCAGCGCGTCCCAGGTGACGCCCTCCCGGAGGCGCGCGGTGGGGCCGATCGGAACCGGCTTGCCCCGCGACATCTTCGCTTCAGAATCGAACTTGGGGGTGAGGTCGTAGCGGCTTTCCAGGAGCTTCCGCTGATTCGCGGTGATCTCTGGCTTCGCCGCCTTGTCCGCCTGCATGACCTCCTCGAAGGTCTGCATGGGCCGCGTTGCATTAAGGGGATCGCGGTAAAACTCAAAGCCCAGCACCTTGCCCTGATCCGGCTGGCTGGCCAGGGCTCCCGAGGCGGGCTGGGCATTGGTCGCTTGAAAAACGGCGGACCGGTCGTGATCCGATTTCTTCGCCTCCGGCCGATCGGCGGCAACGGGCTTCGGAGTTTGAGCTTCGGCCACGGCATCGAAAGGGCCGCTTCCGGCCGTGGCTGGCGCCAGGATCGCGGAACAAACAAAACCGCCAACCCATAAGCTCAAGGCGCTCCTTGGAATTGCTTTTTTTGGATTCGCATAAATTTAGGCTCTCTGCGGAAGGATCATCGGGCAAACATCACACGGACTCATGAATTTGAATCGTCCGTTTATTTGTTGGTTCCGATCGGCGCGGCAGGGCGTGTCTTGGCGAAGCTTTAATTCTTCCCAGGGCGGGTTGACGGTTCGGACCGGCTATCCCTTACTGGCCCGTCTGGAGGCAATCCAAGCGAGTCCAGAGCTTTGCACTCGCGCCGCCGCTCAATCGGCCATCACGCTCTTAGGGATCGACAGGGCGATTTTCCGGCACTTATGGGCGTCCGCAGATTGCCGTCGGATTTCTACCTGGACGAACGTTATCGGTACGTGCCATCATCGAAAAAAAGGGGAACACACCAATAATATTTGAGGGAGACTCAGGCAATGCGTGGGAGGCCAAATCTCGCGGCTCTTTATATTATTTTTTGGGCAATCGCCCTGTCGATCCCTGAGGCCGTGATGGCCACCCAATGTCCCGCCGAACAACTCGCCGCAGGCGCAAACTTAGGCAACGGCTTGTTCGTTTGCCATCGGGATTTCATGCGATTACCCCGGCGCGATCCCACCGGGGAACAGCATGACGCCTGTCTCGCCGCTTCCCAGTCGCAATTCATCGCGCAATACGACCAGGCCACAGGCTCGCTGCCGGACTGTGTGCTCAAGGTGCGCGGGCAGGCGGTAAACCGGATGTGGACCAGCCTGCTCGATACCATCGCCAACCCGTTATTGGAAGCATGGCGGCAGGACGTAAACGTTCCCCTGCAGAATGGCCGGTTTAGCCCCGCCTCGCGCAACCGCCGCTTCAGCACGATCGATAAAGTGTTGGGCCTGGGACTCAGGCGCGCCTTGCGGGTCGAGAGCGAGTTCGCTCGCGCGAACGAACTCGATGAAGCCTCAAAGAATGACCAACGCTCGAAACTCGCCAGAACCCTTCAAAGAAAGATTCGCAACCTGACCGTCAAGCGGCCCGACTACAACGGCCCGAACTCGCCGCAACTCACGGTGCTTGCCAATGCGACGGTAAGCGAGATCGTCAGACTGGCGCTTACGCCGAGCGGGCTCTCCTTGACCGTTCCCGAGGCGACCGGGGGGCTGAACGGAGCGGAGGTGGACGACGGGACTCGGGTGCTGGTCAGCCTGCCGACCCCCTTCGTGAAGGAAACCGATCAGGTTGCCGTGACCTGGGGCAATCAAGCCCCGGTGAGCCTAGCCGTCGCGGCCGATGCTATTACGGCGGGGCTTGCGACGGTGGATATTCCCGCGAGCGTAATTCTGGCCGCCGGCGGCGGCGAGATCGACGTGACCGCGACTCTGACCGAGCTTGACGGCGGCGTTCTCGCGGTATCGAGCCCCGCGGTGAAGGTTACGGTAAATACGGCGCCCCGCTTCACCAGCACGCCGCCGGCGAACGCGACGCAGGGCGCGCCTTACAGGTATGAGGTCGCCGCGGCCGATTCCGATCCCGGCGCCACGCTGACCCTCACCGCGCCCACGCTGCCGGCCTGGCTAACCTTGACGCCCACCGGAAACGGCACGGCGACCCTGAGCGGGACGCCGGGCAGTGCCGACGTGGGCACGCACAGCGTGCTGCTTCGGGTGATCGACGGCACGAACAGCGT
>CADDYU010000130.1 GCA_902810705.1 Methylococcaceae bacterium | reverse complement strand
GCAAGAAAACGTGAGCGGGTCAACGCAGCCTGACTCAACTCAACCGGTCTCCGGGTCAGCCGAGGCGGTTCAGGTGCAAGGTTCGCATCGGTTGAAAAAACATTGTCCCCCGGAAGCGGGGGCTTAGGCTCGTTGTTGAAATTTTCAACAACGGAGACGATCCATGGCTACCGTCAATTTCAGCGTGCCCGATGACGTGAAGGAAGCCTTCAACGAGACCTTCAAGGATCAGAACAAAAGCGCCATCATCGCCGACCTGATGCGGGAGGCGGTGGAACGGGCGCGGCGCAAGCGGCGGAGCCACGAAGCTATTACCCGCATTTTAGAGCGGTGCAAGCATGCGCCTGTCATCACCGAAGAGGAATTCCGCGCCGCCCGCGAAGAAGGGCGGCCATGATCCTGGTGGTGGATGCCAGCGTAGCCATCAAGTGGTTTCTACACTTCCGGCCCGACGAATCTCATGCCGAACAGGCGCTCGCAATTCTCGCCCATGTGGATTCAGGTGGTATCAAGATGGTTCAGCCACCCCATTTTCTCGCCGAAGTCGCGGCGCTTGGCTCGGGAAAAATCCAATGAAGCGCTCGCGGATTTGAACGATCTGCTGAATCTGGAATTCGAGACCGAGGCAAACTCGGCGATCTACGCCACCGCCGCCCGAGCTTGCCATCCATCTGAAACATCATCTGTTCAACGCGCTCTATCACGCCACCGCCCTGCATGTTCCCGGCGCGGATTACGTCACCGCCGATGTGGCTTACTTCAACAAGGCCAGGGACTTCGGCCCAATCGCTCTTTTGGCTGAACTCGACTTGCCCGAATGAATAAGCACAAGCCCAAGGCTTACGCGCTCCAGGCGCGCCGGGATTTCATCGCCGCCGTGACCCAACGGGCGCACCCGCTCGGCATCACCGCCACCGAGATTCTTTCGAATCACCGCCAGGGCGATGTGGTCATCATCGACGGGCGCGAATGGTCCGCGAAGACCGGCGAGCAGCGGAAGCGCCTGATCCAGCGCATCGAACGGGACGGGTTCGAAACGACGATGGGAGCCACCGCCTACACTTGGTTCAACCGCTTCGCCGCACTCCGCTACATGGAACTGCACGACTACCTGGGGCACGGCCATCGGGTGCCGTCGAACCGGGACGGCGGACCGCCGGAAAGCTTCGGCCAGCCCTGGACTTGGACCTGCCAGGGCTGAACTGGGATACGCTCACCGAATTTAGAAGGCGGCTGTAGTACTAAGGGGGCAATAATTCGAGCTTTGAATCGAAGGGGCCGCAAGTCCTTTAAATAGATCCTGGCAAATCCCTCGCTTAAACTAAAGGATTCTCCCTGTTTCGCCTTGCGAATCTTGCCGTTTTAGGTTGGAGATCGAATTTTCTGACGAGTTATTAGGCTGTTCTCGAGCTATTTTTCACAGCGTTTCATGGCCACCTGATCGTCTGCGTAAAAGGGTATGTACCACACGCCTTGCCAATTTTTCTTAAACAGTGGCGAGCGCTCGAGGACCTGGACCGGTCGGCAGCGCCGGGCGGTCTCAGGGCCGGCTCGATGGAGCGCGAAACTCGCAACTCCGCGGAATTTCTCTCCGCACTCTTGACACTCGTAACATTCCAGGACCATCAACGCCTCTCCCCATTCGGTGCCTCGGCCCGGACCGGCCGCTTCCAGCTGTCAAGCCGAGCTGAAAGGACTTGGAATTCCTGCAAAAAATCCGAGAACTTGTCGGAAAACGACGGCTGTAGGTTTATAACTTTAGTTTTATTTGATGGGCCGTCAAGGATTCGAATCTTGGACCGATAGATAGAGTAAAGTGCATCACCATCGGCCGGTATGGCGAACTGACCGCCGAGCAAGCGCGGAGGGAAGCAGCCAAACTGGCAGGGCAAAATGAGCGGAGGTGGACTTGACAGGGAAAACCCTGACGTGCGTGATCCGAAGAACCGCCACGACCACACCCTGCCCCTGTCCGATTATCTCTTCGACCTTCTGGCGCGGCGCACGGCGGGCGCGGTTAACGACAGCGCTGCGGACGTGACGCGGGTTGTATTGTCTGTCGCCAGTATCGAAAGATTGCCGTAGCGTTGCGTCGGAGTCGAAGCGCGCGGAGACCCAATATAAGGCTACCGAACCGGCGTAGAGTCGTGTGGGAGCCTTGTCGGAGCGCGAAACGTAGCAGAGTACGAAGACATGGCGGACCAGGACGAACCCGGGCCGCAGGCCATACGCGTCGCCCATTTGTGGCTCCTTGGGGTGAAGGGGGACATCCCGAAAGGTTTCGCAAACGATGGCGACTCAATCGCGTTAACGCCCTTCCATCGACGGCGCCTTCCAGCGGGCCGGGCGATTAAGTTCATCGAATCTCCTTCTTGGTGACCAAACGTGTTCTAAATCATGGCTTTTGCACGACCCATATGATAGAAGCCGATGTCCGCGGTATCGTTTTGGGGCCACAAATCCAAATAACTTAGCAGCGCCTGATCCTCCATTGAAGCAGAGATGGACTTAGGCGCACGGTTAAGGAACATTTTCATGCGCTTACGGCGACTCTGGCATCCTGTCTTGTTCGTCTTTGGCTTTTGCCTGTTCGCTTCCGCCGGATATGCGCGAGAGCTCTGCCAGCAGCCCATAGGAACATTCGCGAGCATCGAAGGCGTGGCCGAGATTCAGGGGGCAGAAAGATACTGGCTCGCTGCGAAACTGGATCATCGGCTGTGCGCAGGCGACATCGTACGAGTAGGAGACCGCAGCCGGGTTGCTATCCAACTGATCAATAACGTGGTGTTGCGCGTCGATCAAAATACAACCCTACGCCTTGTCAATGTTACGAACAAGCCCGACGAGGAGTCCTGGATCGACCTTGTGAGCGGCGCCCTTCTGTCTTTCAGCCGCCAGCCCTGGCTGCTCAAGGTGACTACGCCGCACCTCAAAGGAGACATCAAAGGTACCGAGTTTTATGTCCAAGCGGGAGCTGATCGGTCACTGCTCATGGTTCTGGAAGGCCGTGTGCGGGTTTCGAACGATCAGGGGCAAGTTATGGTCGGATCGGGCCAGGCCGCCACAGCGGAAGCCGGAAAAGCGCCTGCGCTACGTACCATCGTTCGCCCGCGAGATGCCGTGCAGTGGGCCTTGTACTACCCGCCTCTCTTTTATCTTCGTCCCGACGAATTTCCGCCCGGGCCAGGCTGGCGTGGAAGGGTGCGGGAGTCGATCGAGTTTTATCTCCGCGGGGATCGGCGGCGAGCGCTCGAAAGCATTGCGCTCGACGCGGAGGTGGTCAGCGATCCACGCTTCTTGGTCTATCGCGCCTCGCTCCTGCTGACCTTGGGCCGTGCGGATGAGGCTGCCTCCGATATAAAGCGGGCGCTGAGCTTGGCTCCGAACGACAGCGATGCCTTGGGTTTGCAGTCGATCATCGCGGTGGTCCAAAATGATAAGGATAAGGCGCTCCGGTTCGCGCAGGGCGCGGTCGACGCGGCTCCCGGCTCCGCCGCTGCCTGGATCGCACTGTCCTATGCCCAGCAAGCGAGGTTTGACCTCGAAGTCGCGCGCAGAAGTCTTGAGAAAGCGGTGCAATTCGATCCCAAGAATGCTCTGGCGTGGGCACGGCTCGCGGAACTCTGGTCGTCATTCGGGCGTCTGGACCAAGCCCTCGAGGCGGCGGGGAAGGCGGCCAGCCTAGCGCCCGATCTCTCACGGGCACAGACCGTTCTGGGTTTCTCCTACCTAGCGCAGATCAAGACCGCACGCGCTAAGGAGTCCTTTGACAAGGCGATCGCGCTGGATCAGGCCGATCCCCTGCCGAGGCTGGGGCTAGGGCTGGCCAAGATCCGGGAAGGGGATCTCCAGGAAGGGCGCCGAGAGATCGAGGTGGCCGCGAGCCTCGATCCCGATAACCCCCAGGTCCGGAGCTATCTGGGCAAGGCCTACTATGAGGAGAAACGCGGGCCATTGGACGAACGCCAGTACGCCATCGCCAAGGAATTGGACCCCAGGGACCCCAGCCCATGGTTCTACGACGCTATCGCGAAGCAGACCACGAATCGTCCGGTGGAAGCCTTGCACGACTTGGAAAAGTCCATCGAATTAAACGAGGCCCGCGCCGTCTACCGCTCGCGTCTCTTGCTCGATTCGGACCTCGCGGCACGGAGCGCGAGCATCGGGCGGATCTACCGTGATCTGGGTTTCGAGCAGCTTGCCCTCCGGGAAGGCTGGAAGTCGGTCAACACCGATCCAAGCGATTTTTCCGCCCACCGGCTGCTCGCCGATTCGTATGCGAATTCGCCTCGCCACGAGATTGCCCGGGTCAGCGAGTTGCTCCAGTCTCAGCTGCTGCAGCCTCTCAACATGACACCCATTCAGCCCCGCCTCGCCGAAAGCAACCTGTTCCTCATCAGCGCCCAAGGGCCTGGAGCCCTCTCCTTCAACGAGTTTAACCCTATCTTCGAGCGGGACGGAGTCAGGCTCCAGGCGAACAGCCTGGTGGGTGAACACAGCACCTATGCTGGAGAAGGCATCCTTTCCGGCATCCACAAGAACACCTCCTTCAACCTGGGCGGGTTTCATTTCACGACCGACGGCTTTCGAGAAAACGCTGACCAAAGGGATGGCATCGCCAACGCCTTCGTGCAGATGGAACTGTCTCCCCAGACCAGCATCCAGGCTGAGTATCGATACCGAAACGTTAAGCACGGCGACCTGCAACAGAGATTCTTCCCGGAAGACAGGTACCCCGGCCTGAACGACGAATCGGAGAGTCACACCATGCGCTTGGGCGGACGGCACGCCTTTTCGCCGGATTCCATTCTCCTCGGCTCATTCATTTATCAGGATAAACAGGCTCGCGTTCGAACCACTGACTTTCCTGAACGTGGAAGCTTTACCGACTTGAAGTTTCCGGAAAACGCTGTCACCGCCGAACTCCAGCACCTGTTCCGCTCTCGCTACCTTAACCTACAGGCCGGTGCCGGATACTTCGATCGCGATAGCCGGAGGGATGCGACATTCGGGTTTCCCCCATCCGACTCGGCTCAGATCCGGTCGGTAACCGGCCGGGATCTCCAACACCTCAACGCGTACGCATACGCGTACCTCAAGCCCTTGAACAGCGTGACCGCCACGCTGGGGCTCAGCTTCGATGCCCTGAAGGGCGATCAGGATATCCAAAAGGACCAGATCAACCCGAAGCTTGGGATCACCTGGATGCCGTTCGCGGGCACCACTCTTCGCGCGGCGGCATTCAGGACCTTGAAGAGAACGCTGATTACCGACCAGACGATCGAGCCCACCCAGGTGGCCGGCTTCAACCAGTTCTTCGATGACGCCGATTTGACCCAGGCCTGGCGCTATGGAGCGGCGATCGATCAGAAATTTACCAAGAACCTCTTCGCGGGTGTGGAAGCATCCAAAAGGGATCTCAAGGTGCCCTTTCGCGAGGTGTTAGAGCATGGCGCCAGCTTGATGAACCGCGAAGCGAACTGGGAGGAGTATTCAGGCCATGCTTATTTATTCTGGATACCGCATCCGCGGCTGGCGTTCAGGGCGGACTACCGGTTCGAGCGCTTCGATCGGGATGGGCGATTCGGGGCAGGCGTCAGGGAGTTGAACACGCACCGGGTCCTGTTAGGTTTGAGCTGGTTCGATCCTTCCGGCTTCAGTGTCGCCTTGACGCCCACCTACTGGCATCAGGACGGGAGGTTTGAGGAATTCTCCGATTCCTCGGCCGTTCGGCCCGGTCGCGATGACTTCTGGACCGTCGATGCGGCGGTCAGCTACCGTCTGCCGAAGCGGTATGGCTTTGTCTCCATTGGAGCGACCAATCTTTTCGGAGAGAAGTTCAAGTTCTTCGAAATCGACGTGAACAACCCAACCATCCAGCCGGTCAGAACGTTCTTTGTGAGGCTCACCCTGGCGTTTCCGTAACCAGTTCGTGGCGATGTTGTCCACCGGGAGATGTTTGTTGCATTGAAATTCGGCGACACCTAGCTGACAATGAGCGCCCCCATACAACCCGAACGAGGGCCGTCATGTTCAAGAGAGCCAAAATCATCGGCTTATTTGGCTTCGCCCTGATTTCAATGCTAGGAACCCAGGCGGAGGCGCATTATCTGTATGCAAACGGTGAGTGGTACTATCACAGCGTCGGTTGTGCAGCGAACATCGATGCTGTGTCGAACCCTACGACGAATCCCGCGGCTGTCGAATGCCTCGTGAACACGTCCGTGGTGGAAACGCTGTGCCCAGACTCAAATATAATAAGCTCACCGATCCAGGCAAGCCTCGTGGCCCAAACTCCAATCACGTCCAGTGATGTCAGTGGAAGTCAGGCCCACGTGGAAGTGGTCGTCCCTGATACGCCACTTCTGAACGTTAATCTAAACCTTTCCTGTGGAAACTCGAACCCGGTTTCCGCCCTGATCCGTACCATGACATCGACGGTCACCGTATTTCGGTGCGTCGGCTTGGGCGCAGATCCCTGTTCGGTCCGCCTGGTGACGAGCACTGCCACGGCCACGTGCACGATGGACGCGAAGTACAATCCCGGGAACCTCCCTCCGCCTGGAACCGCGTATACCTGCACGAATCCCGTAATCGTGCACGTTCTTTGAGACGTCGTCCGGACCGCTGGACAGGGATGTCCGAGCGCTGTGAAGGACCGTCAATCCTGACGGTATGGCTGACGACAGGCTCGATTGATCGTGCTCAGGGAAAATCTGAGCAAATTTTTGCCATTGATAACATCGCTTAAAGGCCGGCCGGTGTAGCACCCGAAGGCATCGGGATTGGGTTACGCATGAGGTCTATCCTATAAGCTACCGACCTAAGACGTGAGGCATGGGGGTGTTTCCAGTTTCGATACGCTACGGGATCCCTCTGCTCATCTTGGTGTTCACGGTCCTCGTTGCGGCGTATACGATGCGAAAGGAATGGAGCGCAGCGGAAGCGTTCGTTCGAGGGGAAGCGGTGTCGGACATGCTAAATCGCGCGACACAGTTCCAAAAACACTTCAGCAACGCCCTTATTGATGGCGAACACGGGCGTATCGAACAAGAAATGTGGCTCCTTCGCAGCGAAAAGGAGCCCCATACGGCAATTCTGGCGGATGATTCGGCTCTTGTGCTCGGGGCAACGAACGGCGAATGGGTCGCCCGGTCCTTGACGGAAGTGGCCTCGGCGCAATGGCCGGACTGGTCGGGCGAGCCGTTGGAGGCGATCACCGACCGGGTGCGAGCGCACTGTGCGGGTGAACTTTATCTAGCCGCTGCCGGCCGCTACGTCTTGGCCGTTTATCCGGTCGCGTTGCACGGCTACGATAGCTCGTGTTCGCGGGACCGGGTGGGCGTGTTGATCGTGCAAAGCGACCTGTCATCTCGGCTCGCCCGTGCCCGCCGCACAGTAGGACGGCATTGGATCGAGATGGCGGCCATGGTGGCAGGCTCAGCCGTGATCCTCGGGGTCTTGATTCATCTGTTGGTGACGCGACGACTCAACGGCTTAGTGAATGTCACGCAGCAATTCGCCGCAGGCCACTTGGAAGCGCGCACCGGGCTACGTGGCAGAGACGAGGTCGCCACTTTGGCGCAGGCTTTTGACCGCATGGCGGAGCAGATTGCAGACACCCAGAGACAACTCGAGCGCCGCGTGCAGGAGAGGACCTCCGAGCTCGCCCAAACGGTATCTGAGCTGCAAAGGGAGGTTTCACAGCGGCGGCGCGCGGAAAACATCCTGTTCGAGGAGAAGGAACGGATCCAGGTCACTTTGGCATCGATAGGGGACGGTGTGATCACCACCGACATTGCCGGTCGGGTCACTTATCTAAACCGGCGCGCCGAGGAACTGACCGGCTGGCCGCAGAAAGATGCCGAAGGCCAAAGCCTCGGCCAGGTGTTCCTCGTGATTGACGAGGACTCGCGTGAGCCCGCGGAAGATCCGGTGCGCCGGTGCTTCCGCGATGGCAAGGTCGATTGTCTGGCCAACAGCACGCTGTTGATCAGCCGCGACGGGCGGGAGTTCTCCATCGACGGTTCGGTGTCCCCGATTCATGACCGCACGGGCACGATGATAGGAGCCGTGCTGATCTTTCGGGATGTTACCGAGACACGCCAGGCGGCCCAGCAATTGAGCTATCACGCTTCGCACGATGCTTTGACCGGGCTGGTCAACCGTCGAGAGTTCGAGCGTCGGCTGGAGCGCATTCTCGCCACGGCCAAGCGGAAGCAGTCCCATGCTCTCGTCTATCTTGATCTCGATCAGTTCAAGATCGTCAACGACACGTGCGGACACGTCGCCGGCGACGAGCTGCTGCGCCAAGTCAGCGGCGTACTCGCATCCCAGGTGCGCAAGCGCGATACTCTCGCCCGCCTCGGCGGCGACGAGTTTGGCGCTCTGCTTGAACACTGTGACCGGGAACACGCCGGGCGAATCGCCAATCAGATGCGCGATGCCCTACAGGATTTTCGGTTCCTCTGGGAAGGACGAAACTTTACGGTCGGTGCGAGCATCGGCCTCGTGCCCATAGATCCGGGAACCGATACGTTGGAGAGTGTTTTCCGGGCTGCGGATGATGCGTGCTATGCGGCCAAAGAGCAAGGTCGCAACCGCGTGCACGTTTATCAGCCCGACGACCACGAACTCGCTCAGCGCCGCGGGGAGATGCAATGGGTGCCCAGAATCCAGGAAGCCTTGGCCGATAACCGATTCTCGCTGTTCTACCAGCCGATCATGCCGCTTAGACCGAACGGTCGGCTCCACGTCGAGGTGCTGCTGCGTCTTCTGAGTCACGAGGGTGATCTGATACTTCCCTCGGCGTTTATTCCGCCGGCGGAACGTTATAACCAGATGCAGGCCGTCGATCGCTGGGTCATCCGCACCATTTTTTCCGCATTGCGCGACCCTGACGCCATCCCGCCGCAGGTCTGTGTGGCGATCAATCTTTCGGGGCAATCGCTAGGCGATAGGCATTTCTTGGAATTCGTCGAGGAGCAAGTAGAACATTGCGCGATCATCTTAGATCGGATCTGCTTTGAGGTCACCGAAACCGCGGCGATCAGCAATCTCAGCCAAGCGAAGCGCTTTTTCTCAGCCTTGAAGGCGCGTGGGTGCCATTTTGCCCTCGATGATTTTGGCGCCGGTCTGTCATCATTCGCCTACCTCAAGACCCTTCCCGTCGACTTTTTGAAGATCGACGGGGGCTTTGTGAAAGACATGGCCGTAGATCCCATCGATGACGCCATGGTTGAAGCCATTCACCGAATCGGCCATGTCATGGGTATCGAGACGATCGCAGAATCCGTAGAAAATGAAGCCACGCTGGCGCGGCTCCAGGAGATTGGCGTGAATTACGCGCAAGGGTACGCCGTAGGACGGCCGAGACCGCTACTCTAAAATCACCGGTTTTCTTTTTTGGCCACCTTGGCTGGCTTGGCGATAGCTGGCCGATAAACGCCCGCAACGTGTCGGGCCCGCCCACATCGCACACTTCTCCGAGGATTTCCTTCATTGATTCAGCGGGGTCGCGATATCCACGACGGATTCGCTGAATGATCTAGGTTCTGTTGACGTTTTACCGAGTCCAGATCAGGGTGGTGACGAAGTTTAAAAAGGCACGTCAAGTGACGGGCGGTTTTCTCGAAACGCCCAAAGATGCGGCGGTAATGTTTGATTTTGTTGAAGAAGCATTGGATCAGATGACGTTCCTTGTACAGCTGCCAATCGCAGGCGCGAGGCTTCAAGCGGTGAGGGCGGGGCGGAATCACCGCTTGGATGCCCGTGCCTCCAGAACCTTCACGAATGCATCGGCATCGTAACGCTTGTCGCCGATCAAAGCGCTCCGCCGGTCCGATATCGGATGCCTGCCCGCCCGTGAGCCTAAAGCCCAAGGGCTTGCCCAAAGCGTCGGATATTGCAGGTCCGGATCGCCCGCGACGTGGGCGTGCAAATCCGCCCAGACGCCACGCGTTTGCCAACGGGCAAATCGCTTGAAAACACCGTTCCATGCGCTCCCTTCTCTGGGCAACAACCGCCACTGCGCCCCGCTTTGCAACACCCAGAGCCCGGCGTTCAGAAAGCCTCGGCACGCTTGAGCATTTCCCACGTGGACATGAGGGGGGCCAGAAGAAACAGCAGAATCAGTGCCGCTTGTTCATTGCTCAGGAGGATTCGGTCCACGGTTTATCCCAAAACCGCAACCCTCTGACTTATATCTGACCTATACCCCTGAAATGTCAATAGAACCTAGCTTGCTGGTCAAGCCGGTTAGCGGAGAGATACGGTAAAATCCGTAACTCCCGAATGGGTGGACGAGCATGGCCTGACGTGGCTGGAGAAGACCCCGAAAATCAAGCTGTTCCCGGTGCATGACGCTAAGGCGCCGAGACTCCTGACATCAAGGAGCAAGCCCAGCTCTTTCGGGAGCGGCCGCCGCATCTGAGCGCATGATGTTGTTCATCGTGAACACGCGGTCTCGGGAAGCCGAATGCGCGGGGCTTCGCTGGAAATGGGAAGTCCACGTGATCGGCATGGAGTACTCAGTACTCATGATTTCGGAGAGCGTGCACAGGTGGGGCACGCCAGCGGGCATGATCGTCTGGGTGATCCTGAATCGGGTCACGCAGTCGATCCTCGAAGGACAACGCGGCCGCCGTCCGGAGTACGTGTTTACCTATCGCGGTCAGCCGATGGATCGCCTAGTCAACACCGCCTGGAAGAAGGCCCGAGTCCGATCCGACATCGGCGCTCACGCCTTGCGGCACACGTATGGCAAGCGGCTCCGGGGGGGCAGGGTGAGCTTTCGGGACGTTCAGGATCTCTTGGGTTATAAGACGCAGAGCGTCACTGCCCATTACAGCCGCGCCGAGATTTTCAATCTCATCGAGGCGGCGAATCTGGTCTGCGAGTGGAGATAGGCAGCATCCGGAACTCGCGTTAATCAAGAAACGTGCCTGAGAGCCGGCACGCAAAACTCATGAAAGATGTTTTGGATGAACCGGATAAAACCAAGTAAGCCTTTGTTTTTATTGGTGGGCCGTCAGGGATTCGAACCCCGGACCGATGGATTAAGAGTCCACTGCTCTACCAGCTGAGCTAACGGCCCAATAACCGCGAATAAGTTTTGTGATCTACTAACGAATCGGTGGGGTGACCGACGGGGCTCGAACCCGCGACAACCGGAATCACAATCCGGGACTCTACCAACTGAGCTACGGTCACCATCGAACGCGTTCAATTAAAATGGCGCGCTTGGCAGGACTCGAACCTGCGACCCTCGGCTTAGAAGGCCGATGCTCTATCCGGCTGAGCTACAAGCGCTTGGTCGGGGTAGAGGGATTCGAACCCCCGACATTCTGCTCCCAAAGCAGACGCGCTACCAGACTGCGCTATACCCCGCACGAGCTTCTGCCTCGATAAGCCGCTGGGCGAGCCATCAAGACATAAAAGCATACCTTTCAATGCCTGGTGCGTCAATCCATACGATTCCGCCGGTAGAAGCATATGCGGCGGGTTCAGGTTCAAAGCTTCCCTTTGACGATTCGGTAGATTTCCTCGTTGGCTTCATTCGCACGGGCCAGAATGCTGCCCAATTCCTCCAAGCGGGAGGATACGAAAGCCTCATCCTTGATCGCAGCTGTATTGACATGGACATTCAAGGCGGCGCTGCGCAGGGCGGCGTAGCCGGCAACGACGGCGACCCCGGCATCGCTCACCACGTTGCGATTGCCTTTTTCAGCGACGGCCCGGCTCAATTCGACAACTTCGGCAGAAGCTCTGGCGCACTGGAGCGGAACGTCGGTGGCGGTCTTCAAGGCTTCCTGAATGGCCTGGCTCCGGGCCTGTTTCTGCTCGTCGGAATCCTTAGGCAGTCCATAGGCGGCCATGACCCGGTCAAACGCCTCGACATCGGCGCGTATCATATCGGTCAGGCGCTCGCGAAGATTTTCGGCGCGTTCCAGCACCTCCTTCATGTCATCCTCGACCGCCTCGTAATTCTTCTTGCCCATAGTGAGATTGCACACCATGCTCACCAGGGCCGCTCCCATGGCACCCATGATGGCCGCGGCACTGCCGCCACCTGGCGTCGGAGCCTTGCTGGCCAGTTCGTCCAGAAACTGCTGGATCGATTTGTCTTTGATCATGCGGTTGGATTCCAAAAGAACGGAGTGAGGCGGAAAACGAGGGCTGAATTATAAAGTACCCTCCGCTTGCGGCAAATATGAATTGCCAGGCACCCCTTGGTGGGTTACCGTTGCGGCTTCTCGGCGCTCGACCACGCTTTAGCATCCAATCCTCCGGCGACGATCAATCAGGAAAGCGCTTATGAAAAAACTGCTGTTTCAATTTGATACCGACTTTTATCCCTCGGTGTTCGACACCGTCGTGGCCTATGACGGGGGCGCCGACCACGTGATAGGCCACGGCGGTTTGACGCCCGAAAATGTCGGTCCGCTGGTGGACGGCACGATTTTCACCCGCGCGCCCAAGGATAAGAAGAACACCGCCATCTTCATCGGCGGCAGCAACATGGCGGCCGGGCAAGAGTTGCTGAAAGCGGTGAGAAAGAAATTTTTCGGGGATTTCCGGGTTTCTGTCATGCTCGACAGCAACGGCAGCAACACCACGGCGGCAGCCGGCGTCGCCAGACTTCTGACCAGCGGCGCGATCGCCGGCAAGCGGGCGGTGGTGCTGGCGGGCACCGGACCCGTCGGGCAGCGGGTGGCGGTGATGCTGGCCCGCGAAGGCGCGGCGGAAGTCGTGCTCACCTCCCGCCTGGAGG